>CAJFJP010000190.1 GCA_904384255.1 Candidatus Timburyella stercoris | reverse complement strand
TCCCAAAATATTGAAGTATCTACCGGCGTGCCGCCTGTTCCTGTTCTGTCCTTAAAGCAATTTACGGATGACGAAAATGCCGCTATGGCTGCCAAGCTGATTAAAGCAACAAATGCTCTCGAAGAAAAGGGAGATAAATCCTCTTTGGAGGCTTTGATTGCTGAAGCGGAAGCTAAAGAAGAAGCTGCATATACACCCGATAGTTGGGATGCTTTCCAAGAAAAGCTTACAGCCGCCAAAGAAGTGCAAAATGATCAAGATGCTGGTGTTACGCAGGTTACCGCCGCTGTAAATGAATTGACTGCTGCCATGGGTGGATTGACTGCCCGCGCCGACTTAAGTAGTCTTGATAAGCTGTTGGATGAAGTAGGGAAACTTCAGGAAAGTGCTTATACAGAAGAGTCATGGCAGGCGCTGCAAACAGCTGTTACCAATGCAGAAGAAGCTGCGGCAGATCCGAACGTCACACAAAGCACAATTGATGCTGTCAAAACGGCTTTGGAAGACGCTGTGAATGGACTGGTTTCCAGCGGCGTATTAGACAAAAATAACCTGGAAGATGGTGTGTACTCGGTTTACGGTGAGATGATCAAGATCAATCGTCAGGACAAGTCCATGAGCAATGACGCCATCAACCATACCATTAAACTGACGGTGGAAGATGGTAAATATTATCTGACAATGGATTTCCACGGTCTGGCATATTTGAACCGCTTTGGTTATCTGGCCGAGCTCTCCTATTATGACAACGGCTATACCTATGGCCAGTACGGCGCCATTGAGGGAACGCAGATTCCCGCTGCCGTTCTCTCCACTCAGAAAAACGCTGATGGCAGCGATGTGTATGATGAGTTCAACCAAGCGGGCGGCTCATATGAAGGCAAGCTGTACCCAGACCAGATCAAATTTCCACTGGTAAGCGACGCCCTGGCGGATGAAGACGGCTATGTGCCTCTGCACGTATTCGTGCCGGTCATGGAGGATATTTCCGAAGGTACCGGCGATCAGGATGTACTCCTGAAACTTGACTGGTCCACTTTGAAGGAAACAACGGAAGATGACCCGGCTTTTGAGCCGGAAGGACCTGTAGAGCAGTCCCCGGCTGTTGACTTCACCGATTCCGCTACAGGCGTAAAGGTGAATGCCGACAAGGGCGTATTTGATGATGGTGTACAGATCGCAGTTTCGGAAATCACCAAAGGCGCTGACTATGACGCTGCCGCTGCCTCTCTCAGCGACGTGGGCAAGAAATTCAAGCTGTATGATTTGAAATTCCTGGATGCGGACAGCAATGAAGTAATACCCAACGGCACGGTGAGCATCAGTTTCCCGATTGCAGCAGGCTATGATTCCGCTAACCTGGCAGTATATCGTTTGGACGATGGCGGCAAGGTGCTGGTAAAAGGTACGATGGAGAACGGCTATTACACTGTTATCACCAAGACTGCTGGAGTCTATGCGCTGATGGAAAAGGGCAGCACTATCACCGATGCGGAAAATACAGCCAGCATCCCGCAGACGGGCGACAGTTCCAATATAGCGGTATATACGCTGCTGGCTCTGACCGCCGCAGGCATGATGGGTATCACTCTGGTCACCAGAAAGCGCAAGTCTGACGAAGCTTAATCGAAGGAGTAAAACAATATGACAAATACTGCAACAAAGCTCAAGCGGGCGCTGTGCAGTATGGTGGTAATGCTCGCCCTTATGGCGGGCATTACTTCTATACCGGCATTAGCAGCATCTAACGGTGTCTATACCGCTACTGCAACCTCTCATTATAAACATCCTACTACCGGGGTCATCGAAGACTCTGGCGGAGAGGGGTCGTATGTGCTGGGCCAGTCGATGACCGAAAGCGCCCTAAATAAAGCTGCGCTGGTGGAGGTGGATCCGCAAGGAAATACCTATGTCACCATTCGATTAAACCTGATGGATAACATACAGTCTCCTCAGTTTCAGGTGGATGCCAGCCGCAATGGCAGCTTTATCGCTGCTTCCGCTACAGTCATGCAGGAGGATTTTACCGAGAACACCACCGATTTTCGGATGCAGGTGCCAAACGAAAACGCCATCATCCGATGCAATATGTATGTCATTCCTATGGGTCGGGACGTCATTTTTTATATTACGGTTGGCGATCTGAAATCCGGCTCTGGGGATTTCATTACCAGCGTGAAGGTTGAACAGTCTGCGCAGAAACCCGATCCGGAGCAGTCTGCCACTAGTGCATCTGCCGTCCAGACGCCCGTTTCCAGCCTGTCGGACAGCCAAATATCATCCAGCGAACTCACTGCTTCGGAAGCGTCTTCCTCCACGCCGGAGATTTCTTCCAGCGATACTAGCAGCACATCTTCCAATGAAGACTCGGTGGATGGTCTCGAAGAGTTCGACGCCTCTGGCAACAAGGTGAGCAATACCTCCACCAAAGCAGAGCAGAACAGTGGTACCGGGAACCCGGTGATCTGGTGGGTCATCGGCGGCATTGTAGTCGTTGCCATCGCGGGCGGCTGCGTGTGGTATTTCTGCTTCTTCCGGAAAAAGAAGTAAAGGGGGCAGTGGCATGAAAATCAAAAAAATCCTCTCCTTCTGCCTTGCTGGGATGCTGGCGATGTCTGTCACCGGCTGCGTCAACCAACACCCGGAGGAAACCAACAACGCAAGTGAAAGCGGCGAAGTCCGCCTGGTGGCGACCTCCCCGGCGGTGGCGCAGATCTGCAATCAGCTGAATCTAGATTTGGTCGGGATCTGCCAGTCAACCAGCGAGCTGCCGGAACGGTACGACGGTGTTACCACTGTAGGCATGGCCATGAACCCGGATTTGGAGATTATTAAATCTCTCGACCCGGACTACATCTTATCACCGGCAACCCTGCAAAATGATTTACAGCCCAAATACGCTTCAATAGGTGTCAGCTCCCTGTTTCTGAACCTTAAAAGCGTGGAAGGGATGTATGCCTCTATCGAAGACTTAGGCGAGAAATTCGACCGGGAGGAAGAAGCCGCCGTTATGCTGGAGGAATTTGATTCCTTTATGACGGAATTTGCAGAAAAAAACGCCGGTAAGGAATCCCCAAAGGTGCTGGTGCTCATGGGCCTGCCAGGTTCGTATATCATTGCAACCGACAACAGTTATGTGGGCAGCCTTGTGAGGCTGGCTGGCGGTACGAATGTCTACGGCGATGGGGACGGGCAGGAATTCCTGTTTGCCAACACCGAGGATATGAAGACCAAGGAACCGGACGTGATCCTTCGGGCAGCCCACGGCCTGCCGGACGAGGCCAGGAAGATGTTCGCGGAAGAATTTGCCACTAACGATATCTGGCAGCACTTCAAGGCGGTGCAGGAGGGACGGGTGTATGACCTGGACTCCAGCCTTTTCAATATGAGCGCCAATTTCAGCTATGAGGAGGCTTTGAAGGCGCTGCAGCCCATGCTTTACGGCGAGGAACAACCCTGAAACAAAACATAAAGCGGCCGGGCTTTTCCTGTCGGGAGAATCCCGGCTGTTTTTTCAAAAGGAGATATGCTTATGGTAAGCAATCGAAAGAAAATCCTCTCATTT
>CAJFJP010000189.1 GCA_904384255.1 Candidatus Timburyella stercoris | reverse complement strand
GCCGTCAACACCGGCAGCCTGAAGGTGACGCCCCTGGAGCTGTTCAAAGGACTCTTTATCGAATACAACGAAAACGTGGCGACCATTTACGATCTGCGGTTTCCCCGCATCCTCATCGCCATCTTCGGCGGCGCGGCAACCGCCGTATCCGGCGTTCTTTTGCAGGCCGTGATGAAAAACCCGCTGGCTGACCCCGGCATCATCGGTATCAGCTCCGGAGCTAGCCTGACGGCGGTACTTATTACCGCCTTTGCGCCGACGCTCTACTTTTTTACACCCCTCTTTGCGTTTATCGGCGGCATGGTCGCTTTTCTGCTGGTATATTCCCTTTCGTGGAAGGGTGGACTTTCGCCCCTACGAATCATTCTCGTAGGCGTAGCAGTCAATGCCATGTTTACCGGCTTTATGAGTGCTTTCAACTCCGGCACGGGGAGCAACTATTCCGGTGTGGCCAGCATTGTCAACGCTAATATCACCATGAAGACTTGGGACGATTTCCAGACGCTGTTGCTATATGCCGTCATCGGGCTGATTGCCTCCATCTTCGTGCTGGGGCAGTGCAACCTGCTGGCGCTGGAGGACAAAACAGCTAGAAGCCTTGGCGTGAACGTCACTCGCAGCCGAATTATCATTTCGGTAATTGCGGTTTTGCTGGCGAGCATTTCCACCGCCATCATCGGCCCAATCAGCTTTCTAGGGCTCATTGTCCCTCATATTGCAAGATTACTGGTGGGATCTAACCACAGGGTGCTGGTGCCGTATAGTATTTTACTTGGGGCGTTTACCTTGCTGCTGGCGGACACAGCAGGACGTACCATCGCCGCACCTTATGAAATCAGCGCAGCCATCATCATGTCGGTGGTGGGCGGCCCGTTCTTTATCCTACTGCTAAGGAGGTCGAAGCAAAGCTATGGACAATAATGTGTTTACCGTCAAAAATCTCTCCTTTGCATATGGCAAGCAGCAGGTGCTGAAGAATCTCGACTTGGAACTTCACGAAGGGAAAATCACCACTCTCATTGGAGCCAACGGCTGCGGAAAGAGCACCCTGTTCAACCTGATGACCAAAAACCTGAAGCCGGATGGGGGAAAAATCTTCCTGCGGGACAGCGATATTGCTGATATGCGGCTCAAGGACTTTGCCAAAGAAGTTTCCATCGTCCACCAGTACAACACGGTGCCAGTGGATTTGAGTGTGGAAAAGCTGGTAAGTTACGGCAGGACGCCATACTACACGATGGGACTTTCTCATAACCCTAAAGAAGATATCGAAAAAATCCGCTGGGCGCTGGAGATCACTCATACCTATAAGCATAAAGATAAGCCGGTTTCCGAACTTTCCGGTGGTCAGAAACAACGGGTATGGATTGCTATGGCGCTGGCGCAGGATACCAAGGTACTATTCCTTGACGAACCCACCACCTATCTGGATATTCGCTATCAGCTGCAGATTTTAAAGCTGATTCGGCAGTTAAACCAGGAGTTCGGCATCACCATTGTCATGGTGCTCCACGACATCAACCAGTCGTTATATTACAGCGATGAGATTGTCGCTATGAAGGACGGCAGGATGATCGCCCACGGCCTGCCGGAGGAAATCATCTCCGGCGAGCTGGTTCAGGAAGTTTATGATGTGAATCTGAATATCCGGACCGTAGGCGGTAAGCCGTTTGTCATTCCGGTGTAAATATCAAGAAAGGAGATGTCTGTGTGAAACTCAGACGTACAACAGAAGATTATCTGAAAACCATATATATTCTCTCTAAAACGGGAGAAGTTCATGGAGCTGCGATTGCCGAACGACTGGGCGTCTCCCGTCCGACTGTATCCATTTCATTGAAAGTACTGAAGCAGGAAGGGTACATTACCCAGGATGATAGCAGTACGATCCGGCTAACAGAATCGGGATTGAAAATCGCAAAGGCCACATATGAACGGCACCAGACTTTCCAGTCCCTTCTGGAAGGCCTGGGTGTGGATGGGAAAACGGCTGCGGCAGACGCCTGTCTGATGGAACACGCTGTGAGCCCGGAAAGCTACGAGGCCATCAAGAAGCTGGCAGAAAGAAAGAAGGCGGACAGATATGAGTAACGCTATGCAGTTTTTTCTACGGCCCGGCCTTTATTATATTTGCACCAGCCCTCATAGCCCTGTGCTACAGCGTGAAATCGGTGATAAAAAAATTATTAAAAGGCGGACAAAAGCATGATGATTAACAAACGGCTCATCGGTACGGTAGCTGAGAGCAAAAAATACGTCGCCGGGAATGTCATATTGCAGTGGTGTTCCTTAGCGGCGAATATCGCTATGATGTTCAGCATCACAAATCTGTTTGCCGGACTTTACTACGGCAGTACTAGTTCTTTTACCTTGTGGACAACGGCAGCTGTAGTAGCTCTGGCACTTTTTATCCGGTTCCTATGCACTACCGGGGCCTCCAGAATGAGCTATCTCTCCTCTAAAGCAGTGAAGAAAACCCTGCGAGAACGGATTTACGAAAAACTGCTGCGGCTGGGCGCCTCCTACAATGAGCAGGTGAAAACCAGCGAAGTGGTGCAGGTGGCGGTCGAGGGGGTAGACCAGCTGGAAACCTATTTCGGAGCCTATCTGCCTCAGTTTTTTTACGCCATGCTGGCTCCGCTGACCCTGTTTGCTGTGCTCTGCTTTGTAAATGTCCCGGCGGCTATTGTGCTGCTGGTCTGTGTACCACTCATTCCCATAGCCATTGCCGCGGTGCAGACATGGGCAAAAAAGCTGCTTTCTAAATACTGGGGGCAGTACACAGCGCTTGGAGATACTTTTTTAGAAAATTTACAGGGATTGACCACCCTTAAAATCTACCAGACGGACGAGTTCAAAAACAAAGAGATGAACATTGAAGCCGAGAAGTTTCGCAAAATTACCATGAAGGTGCTGACCATGCAGCTCAACTCCATTACCATTATGGACTTGATTGCCTATGGCGGGGCGGCGCTGGGGGTCATCATGGCGGTGACGCAGTACATGGGTAACCACGTCTCGCTGACCGGGTGCCTGCTGATTATCCTGCTGGCGGCGGACTTTTTTCTCCCCATGCGGCAGCTTGGCAGCTTTTTCCACATCGCTATGAACGGCATGGCGGCCAGCGACAAAATTTTCCGCCTGCTGGACCTGCCGGAACACAAACAGGAAGTTTCTGAGAGCTTCCCGTTACAGCACGATATAGTATGTTCCAATCTGCATTTTTCATACGAAGTCAATCGAGAAATTCTCCACAGTGTGGATTTGCAGTTTCCGCAGGGCAGTTTTACCGCACTGGTGGGAGAAAGCGGCTGCGGGAAGTCCACCGCCGCTGCTATCCTTATGGGGAGAAACAAAGGCTATACCGGATCGGTCACTGTCGGCGGCGTGGAGCTGCGCGAAATAAACGAAAGCGCCCTGCTGCGCAATATCACATATGTCAGCCATCAGAGCTATCTGTTCAAGGGCACGGTGCGGGATAATCTATTGATGGGCAAGTCATTCGCAACCGACGACGAACTATGGGCGGTGCTGGAACGAGTGAAGTTATCTGGATTTCTTAAAGCAGAGCAGGGTCTGGATACCCCACTGCTGGAAAAGGCTTCCAACTTGTCCGGCGGGCAGTGCCAACGCCTTGCCTTGGCAAGGGCACTACTCCATAACAGCCCGGTGTATATCTTCGATGAAGCCACCTCCAACATTGATGTGGAGAGCGAAAACGACATCATGGCGGAAATCCATAAATTGGCCGGGACTAAAACCGTAATACTCATATCTCACCGACTGGCGAATGTGGTCCAGGCAGACAGCATCTATGTGCTGGATGGTGGCAGCGTCGCGGAAAGCGGCCGTCATGAAGAATTGCTGCAAAATCATGGGATATACGAGCGTTTGTGGAACGCACAGCAGGCTCTGGAAAACTACAGAAAGGACGGGGAAGTACAATGAAAAAACAAAGCGGCTTCCAAGTGATGGCACGTCTCATCGGTCTGGTAAAGCCGTTGACCGGCTTTATGCTCTTAGCTGTCCTTATGGGCCTTATCGGTCATCTCTGCGCCGCCTTTATCACCATTTTCGGTGGCTACGCGGTGCTGGAAGCTCTGCAGTTTGACACGCCCTTCACCATCACCGCCCTTTTCATCTTCGTGGTGGTTTTTGCCATCGTACGGGGCTTTCTGCGGTATGCGGAACAGGCCTGTAACCACTTCATCGCTTTCAAGCTGCTGGCTCTTCTGCGGGACAAGGTATTTCGTGCGCTACGACGACTCTGTCCAGCCAAACTTGAGGGCCGGGACAAGGGCGATCTGATTTCGGTTATCACCTCTGACATTGAACTGTTGGAGGTGTTCTATGCTCATACCATTTCTCCGGCGGCGATTGCGTTTCTGTTTACCATCGTCATGTGCCTCTTTATCGGCTCCTATCACTGGCTGCTGGGCATCATTGCGCTGGCGGCGTATCTCAGCGTAGGAATTGTCATTCCTTTGGTGACCTCCAAATTCAGTGGGGACGACGGAATGAAATTCCGCAAAGGATCCGGGGAACTTTCCGGCTTTGTGCTGGACAGCCTGCGTGGCCTTTCCGAAACCATGCAGTACGGACAGGGTAAAAAGCGGTTGGCACAGATGAATGAGAAAACTGACGAGCTGGCGAAAGATGAGGAACGGATGAAGCGTACTTCCGGACAGAATTCGGCAGTGACCAACACTGTGATGCTGGCCTTTGACCTTGTGATGCTGTTGATCTCAGCCCTGCTCTATCTAACTGGAATTGTGGGCTTTGACGGGGTGCTGATTCCCACCGTTGCCCTCTTTTCCTCATTTGGTCCGGCCATTGCGCTGGCGGCGCTGGGAAGCACCCTGCAGAACACCTTTGCGGCGGGCAACCGGGTGTTGGATATTCTGGACGAAACCCCGGTCGTGAAGGAAGTCATCGGAAGGCCGGAAATCGCCTTCACTGGCGCCGCAGCGGAGCAGGTCACCTTTTCTTACGGGAAGGAAACCATCCTTTCGGATATATCGGTGGAGATACCTAAGCACAACGTTGTAGGCATCATAGGCCGCAGCGGAAGTGGAAAATCAACCCTATTAAAACTTCTCATGCGGTTCTGGGATGTACAGAAAGGCCATATAACGCTTTCCAATACAGGAATCGCGAACATAAACACCAAAAACTTAAGGGAGATGGAGGGACTCGTCACCCAGGAAACCCACCTGTTCCACGACAGCATAAAAAACAACCTGCGGATCGCCAAGCTGGACGCCACAGACGAAGAAATCGAGACCGCCTGTAAAAAGGCGTCGGTACATGACTTCATCATGACTTTGCCGAAAGGCTATGACACCCAGTTGGGCGAGCTGGGAGACACCTTATCCGGCGGGGAACGGCAGCGGCTGGGACTGGCGCGGGCATTTCTTCACGACGCGCCCTTCCTGCTGCTGGACGAACCCACCAGCAACCTGGACAGCTTAAACGAGGCAGTCATCTTAAAATCCCTCAACGAGGAACGAGAGGGAAAAACAGTGGTGTTGGTATCCCACCGGCAGTCCACCATGCGGATTGCTGACAAAGTCTATTCCGTTGAGCATGGGAGAATGAGCTGAAAACAAGAATACATAGATTACAATAGGAGGATTTTAAATTCCATGAAACTGAAACGGCTGATATTTCTGATTTTAGGCTTTCTCTGCCTGGGGCTTGGGTGCGTCGGCGTGGCGTTGCCAATCCTGCCAACGGTGCCCTTTTTCCTGCTGACGGTATTTTTATTTGCCAACTCCTCCCAGAAACTCCACGACTGGTTTGTGAGCACCAAGCTCTACAAAAAGCATCTGGAGAGCTTTGTCAAGAAAAAGGGGATGACGGTGCAGACTAAGCTCAGCATCATCATCCCAGTGACATTGGTAATGGGGATCGGCTTTTTCATGATGATGCGGGCAAATGTGTTTGTGCCCAGTATCATTCTGGCTATCGTCTGGGTCTGCCATATCATCTATTTTGTGTTTGGGGTCAAGACCATACAAAAAGGGAAAATCGAAAGAACAAGGAAAAAGATTTTTGCAAAGGACTCATATAAAGATAATGGTCAATAAAAACAGGACGTTATATATCTTCAAATATTTGTGGAATCACACCGATGAGGATCATCCAGCCACTACAGCGGACATTATCAAATATCTATCCTCTATTGATGCTTTAACTACATGGAAAACCGTGTCGGAAGACGCCACCTAACTACAGAACGGCGGATTTGATGTTGTTTGCAATCAGCCGTCAGAATGAATTTTTCATCGGTTCCAGGTATTTAGAGATTGAATCACCTGTTCAGACAAAAAGGGACCGTACGCATTTTTTACTGAACACATACGGTCCCTCATAGTGCCGAACTCAATCCGGCAATGGTTCTCTATCTCTGCCAACTTCAGCAGACGCAGACATTTTATAGGGCGCTTGTTCTGCATATCCGGGCCTGTTACCTTTGTCTAAAGGAGAACTGCGGAAAGAACACCTATATTGTGAAGAGCATCTAAATTATTAGGGAGGATAAGTATTGATATACTATTTCTGCCATCTACTTGCAGTATTAGTTCTGATTATAAACTATATGAGCTTAAAAATAGTACCTGTTGGCTGCATGGATTGCCCCGATCTAACGACCTAGATGATATAGCTTCTCGGCGGGATGTTTGAGACGGTCATCAAGCTTGGCTGAAAGGAGATATTTTGATGGCAGGACACCAGTGAAACAAAGGCTGTAATCAGCAGCACCGCCGCAAGAGCATAAAAAACTGCGGAAAGGGTCGTTCCCTTTTTCGAGGGTTTCGTAATTGGATTGCTGTCCATCTCCATCATTTTGCCATCCTTTCACTGCGGGGAGCGTTGTTCCTGCGGGATTGGGGCTGGGCGGTTCCGTCCTGAACGCGCTCCAGCACCTGCAGCTCACCCTTTTTCAGACGGAACACCACATCGGCCTGCTTCGCCAGTTCGCCTGAGTGGGTGACGACCACCACACACTTGTTCATCTTGTGGGCGCTCTCTTTGAGGATCTCGGTAATGTCCTGGGCGGTGTCCTCGTCCAGATTGCCGGTA
>CAJFJP010000188.1 GCA_904384255.1 Candidatus Timburyella stercoris | reverse complement strand
TCCACCCGTTCCCATCCCGAACACGGAAGTTAAGCTCATTCGTGCCGAAGATACTTGGCGGGCGACTGCCTGGGAAAATAGGTCGATGCCGACACTTATTTTTATTTTGGATTGAGCTGTTTTAATCCAAATAAAAATTTAAATTGGGCTTATGCTTTATTTGCATGCCCTGTATATTCCTCCTTAGCTCAGTCGGTAGAGCACTCGGCTGTTAACCGAGTTGTCGTTGGTTCGAGCCCAACAGGGGGAGCCACAAAAACCCGTAAACAATATGTTTGCGGGTTTTTCTTATTTTTAGCGCCTTTGAAAAGGCCAAATAGCTCACTCGCCTGCAAAAATGAACATGTGAGCGATAATCGGAAAATTTCGATTAGAAGCACTGAATATGATTGCTCATCCTTTGTTTGAGAAGGTGAATTGTGGCCCCGCATTTTTTAATGCGGGGCTTTTTTATTTAGAGGTGTTTTATGTCAGAATATCAATTAGAAATTAAACAGGTCGTGGATTATCCACGGTGCCGGATTTACCGGCAGTTCATACAGACCTTGATATCGGACCGAAGCATTCGCGTAGGCGGCAGCTCCGGCCTTTTCTATTTTACCGTCCTATGCAGCTATGCAAATTTCCGTACGTAATACAAGCACATAGATAGTATCAGCTATACCATATATCCCGACGAATGGCCGTGCCGGGCAAGCGAGCTGACAGAATAGTTCCGCACCTGGTTTCAGCATCAGGCGGTTTCCATTCTTCAGGATTTACAGGAACGCCACCTGATTACCTATTCTCTTCTCTTCCGCGGGAAGCTGGTAAAATTCAAAATCCTGGGCTGGCAGAAGCATAACCGCGTGTTGGATTACAACGCACTCTGCGTCAAAGATACCGGTTTTTTCTTCCTGTCGGTGTCTATCGCCAACGAGCTTCTCAGCCAGGGCCGCTGCTCGGAGATGGACGCCCTGCTGGATTTGTGGATCAACACGGTGTATAACGATACGCAGGTACAGGGATCGGACGCCGGCCCGGTGCTCTATCTGCGTAACGGCACCGGAAATTCGCTGCTTGGTTACGCCGAACTGGCACAGCGTTGGGGCGTTTTGGATTTTGGACTCGACGAAGAGCCTTTTTTCGTACATATCACCGAAGCCGAGTGTTTTCCGCAGGCCTACGCAGCGGCTATCCCTGTTTTTCAGAAGCTCCGGCAGATGCCCAAGGCGGTGATTGTGGATATCGGAGGGTTCACAGCTTTTCTTATGAAATATATTTACACGATATATTTATACGATTAAATTTATAATTTTTGATAGAACGGAACCGCGATATAATAATTGATTAAAATAAATGCTTTGTATGTAACGAAAAAAAGTTTATTAATATTATTGTTCGACTAGTTGGGAATTACATCTTTACTACATATTATAGAGGACGAACATAGTCAAAAATATTTTCTGCAGTTTATGACAAATTCAATAATAAAAATAAACTTTATATATAAAATTAAAGCAATATGTTGACATTTGAAAAAATATGTGATATTATTACAAAAATGGTGAATATATTACACATAATTATTCCAACGGGAAATGGACAGAAATAGACAAAAGAGTGTGACAACAAATGGAACATCAGAAATATATTCAAAACTTATTTTTAGATATAGCATCACAATAAACTATATTGGAGCAATTAAATGATTTTCGTTGAAATTGATATTGCAAAGGACAAGCATAACTGCTTTATAATAAGTTCAGAGGGTAAAGTTCTTGCAGATGTTTTTCTGTTACTAATGGCAATAAGGCTTTGAAGCTTTGCTTCACACAATCAATACTTGTACAGGTATTGGCAACGGCAAAATAAAAGCCGGATATTGCGCTTACAACTTTTTTTGAGTTTCGGATCGACAATGGTCTGCCATATGACAACTATGATTATTGCTGAAATCGGTGACTTCATCAACTTTGA
The DNA here is from genome assembly GCA_904384255.1 of Candidatus Timburyella stercoris. Classification (GTDB taxonomy): domain Bacteria; phylum Bacillota; class Clostridia; order Oscillospirales; family Acutalibacteraceae; genus Timburyella; species Timburyella stercoris. The sequence continues at coordinate 5,605 of CAJFJP010000188.1, read as the reverse complement.
TTCACCTAACCAAATACTTGCTTTTGTTGATCTTTCATCATCTATATACCAATCCGAAAAGCTTAACAACTATTATGCCCATATGTAGAAACAAGGTTCTCGCTTTCTTCATCATGCTCTTTTTCTTTGGACAAAATAAGTCTGCCATTGGAATTTCTTTATTAGCGTTATAAATATTTAATGACTACTGCAACTGTGAAAGTGCCCATATTTCCATTCTCTACACGCCACAAAATTATCGACAATCACTTTTTAGTTGATACTTACACGAATGCAAAAAAGCAACACAAGACGCAGTTACATGCTACGGCTCGTGTCGCTTTCAAAATCTGATTTTATAGAAAATGAACAGAATAAACCTAGGGTATTATAGCCTCCATACAACGGAACGCTTTACTTTGTAACCTCGTTCTAAATAAACCGTCGGGCGGTATCGAACTGATTAACAATACTGTAAAGGTCTGTGATTTTAGCATTTCCTAAACTGTCTTGCGGTAGGAGATGATATCCAGTTTACAGCATCTTTTATAGTGTAACATATTTGGAGAGGACTTTATTGAGTTGATATACCTACTGCTCCATACATATAACAACCTAAATAACAAGATCGGGAATCCCCTTTACTTCTGTAATGTATATTAACCATAAATATATTAATTAGAAAGGAGGATTTATAATGACTTACAATAAGCCTGAGTTAGTCATCATCGATTTGACCAATGACGACGCTTTGGTCGCTATGGCTCGTTGCAATGGCGGCGCGTATTCTTCTGGTTCTTCGTCCTGTAGTTAACCCTCTCCCTGCTACAAGTGCTGCATAGTTATATACAGCACTTGTAGCACGAGCTATGCGAAAGAAATTTGTAACAGAATAACTATCACAGGATACAAGTTGAATGAATTGATGACCCATTTATGGGTTGACCAGATGTGTGATGCAATAATAAAGGTTCAGTTATCCCTTAAAATAGGTTAATCCGATTTGGTAATTGCTTTACCTGGGGCCGGAAAATCGACATTAACAACTGCAATGTCAAAACATCGCAGAGATGTATCATTTATTACAGATGATATTATTTGTGTTTCTAAAGAAGGAACTGCAATATATCGTGGGATACACGGTGTTAATTTGAATTCTGACAGCCTAAATCAGTTGTTTCCGGATAAAGAAAACCATAAAGGTGAGTTTTTTAAAAGAAGTGTAGATGAACCTAAAACCTTTTGCCTTGGGGATACATGGGGGAAAGTTAGTGCAAATAATAGTTTTAAGATAGGCGGAGTTTTCTTTTTGCAGCATCCACTTGCAACTGGATTGATACATTTTGAAAAGCTTAATAAATTTGATTTTTTATGCGAATTAATAAAAAATATAAAATTGAAAGGCTTGATGACCCAAAGTGTAATGCTTCAAGAAATGAACATATTAGATAAAATCAGTAAAAGTGTTTTTGCTACAAAAATACAGATAATCCATGATTACACGAAATTAAAGTCTGTTGAAGACGCAATAGTAGGTTTTATAGATGAACAACAATTATGATTTGAATTTAAAAGCTGAATTGATTACTAATATAAAACAAGGAAATGAAGGTATAATTCCCCTCAAAGGAATAAGCATGGAACCAACATTACATGAAGGAGATGTGTTGGTTGTTAAATCGTTTTCAACATATTCAATTGGAGATATTATCGTATTTAATTATTATTTGGAAGGGGTTCTAGTACATAGAATAATTGATGTGCGAGGAAGCGCATTTTTATGTAAAGGTGATAATTCCAAAAGAACAGAGATAATAATGAAACGACAAATAATAGGCAAGGTAATCCGAATTTTTAGCGGAGGAAATTGAATGGATAATAAGTTATCGAGTATTGGTAGCTCGTCAATTTTTGTATTAAGACTTTTTTGGAAATTCAAAAAGAGAAAAATAATTATTGAAATGTTATTGTCGGCTTTAAATCAAATAGCTATTGTTTTAAATTCTGTATGGTTATTGCATTTTATATCTGAAGAAATTATAAAAGGCTCCACATTCTCATATATTTTTCCGTTTTTGATTTTCTTTTTGGTTTTAAATTTACTTATAAATTGTTTTCAAAACGCTTATTCTTATTGGATACAACCGAGAATAGATAATTCAATAGAAGCTTGTTTAAGCAAATCCTTAATGGAGAGAGCTGATAAACTGCCTCTGCGGTATTTTGAAAATAGTGATTTTTATACGACTGTAGAGCAATCTAAAAGTGCTATTTCAAATACTATTTTTTCAGCATATGCAAATATAATGACAATATGGGGCAATGTTGCCGCTTTAGTGAGTGTTATAGTTGTACTGATAAATATAGATCCTTTCCTTATAGTATTTGTGCTTTTTACGTTTCCGATGATTGTAGTTAGTAAAAAATTGGGGAATCTTTTATCAGTGAAAGAACTCAAATTGACAAAAGCAGAGCGAATGAAATCATACTATCAAAACACATGGCTATCAAAAGAATTTGTTAGAGAGTTCAAAACAACAAATGCAGCAAAGATTCCCAATAAATATTACGATAAATCGTATGACGAAAGTATCAAACTACATAAGCAGTTTAGTAGGAAACTATTATTTTGGGATTTTTTAAGCAAGGGATTTTCAATTACATTTATAGTTGCCGCTTGCTATTTATATAGCATATTTGCATATGCATATTCAGATAGTTTTTCAATTTCTGAATTTGGTGTTGTGTTCGTGGCTATCATGAATGTCATATCCAGACTTAGAAAGCTTTTTAAATGTTATGAGAATGCCTCTGGATATTTGGTTAAACTTAATGCATTGCGTGAATTTTGGAATTTCCAGATAGAAGAGAATAGATCAGGAGATCAAATCCCCGAAAAATTCAATACATTGGAATTTAAACATGTTTGGTTCTCGTATGATAAACAAAACTATGTCTTGAAAGATATTAATTTTAAAATAAATGCCGGTGAAAAAACCACAATTGTAGGTTATAACGGTGCTGGGAAATCCACAATAATTAAATTGATTTTACGCTTTTATGACCCTGATAAAGGCGAAATCCTTTATAATGGTATAAATATAAAACAATATGACTTAAATAAATATCGAGAAAAATTTTCATCTGTGTTTCAAGATTTCCATATATTTAGTATCAAACTGGCTGAAAATGTAACTATGCGAACATATAATGTCGACAGTATTTCCAAAATTCAGAATTTATTGTCCAGAACTAATTCTGAGGAATTAATTGGTCTGGAAAACTATTTTCTGGGACGCGAATATGATAAAAATGGAAAGGTTTTATCTGAGGGACAAAAACAAAAACTTGCTGTAACAAGATTAGCATTCGATTCTTTTGACATTGCTATTTTAGATGAACCATCTTCGGCGCTTGATCCAATCTCAAGTGAAAAAATGTTTGAAAGCTTGACGAAGATTATACAAAATCGGACCATGATACTAATATCTCATAGTATGGCAGCTGCTAAATCGTCAGACCGAATATTATTTTTAGATATGGGGGTACTTTCTGGTCAAGGTACACATGCAGAATTATTAGTCCAAAATAAGACCTACGCCGAATTTTATAACTGTCAAGCTAAATCATACCGATAGATTATCTTATCGCAGCAGGAGACTAACGAATGAAAAATAATTTATGGATGTTTAGTGTTCTCATTAAACACTTCCCAATGTATGTAATAGGGTTTATGTTTAATAAAATTTTAATGGCATTACCCGCATATATTTCAAATGTTCTATTTTTGAATGTTGTTATTAATCATTTAATTTCACATAAACCAGTATATATTTTATTGATCTACCTTGTCGGTTTGCTTGCTTTTTTGATTTTGGTCGATATTTACAACGGATGTTTTGTACATATCTGGCAACCAAGGGCCAATGAAAAAATTAAAAAGATGTTTTATAATAATTTTAAAAATGCAGTTTCTCGTTTTGAGATTTCTGTTTATGATGATCCGGATTATTATGATAATATAACTTATATTTCACAAAACATATTCAATGATTCGATAGCTGCTCTTTCCTATATTTGCGATATTATTGCTGGTATTATAAATATAATTTTGATTTTAAATCTTTTTGCAACAATCGGCATAGGCTTATTATTGATATCGTCTGGATCTGTCATTTTTTCATTGCTTTTGAATATTCCTATTGCAAAATTAAAAAACAGTCATAGGTTTAAAACGAATCAAATAAATAGAAAAAAGCAGTATTTCTTTAATACATTTTTTGATCGGAATACATTTAAAGAACGAAAAATGACGCCCGTTAGCTTATTACTAGGGAAATATTATGACGAGAGCAATTTGGAATTGCAGAATTGTTACAAAAAATATGGAAGAAAGCTTTTTCTTTTGAATTTTGCAAGTGAGGCTTTTTCTTCCTCATTTTTAATGAATTTTGGCTTAATTGCTTTTTTACTGTACGGTGTTTTTATTTCTAATACGATTGAAGGCGGGGATTTTATTGCAGCGTATAATGGTACTAATGTGATTACGTCTACAGTTATGCAGATAATCGGTGTATTTGCTTTGATGAAAAACAATGCATTCACCATTGAAAAATATCGTAAATTAGTTGCTTTTACCCAACTTGCTATATCCTCCTGTGAAAATAGTGATTTTGAAGTTAACAAGATTGAATTACGTAATGTATCGTTTAAATACCCTGGAACTAATAGAATGGTTTTGAGAAATATTAATCTAACACTACAAAAAGGGGATAAGGTTGCAATAGTAGGTAAGAATGGCTCTGGGAAAAGTACGTTAATTAATTTATTAATGGGCTTTTATTGGCCTACTGATGGCGAGATTTTTGTAAATGAACAACTTTTAAAGAAAACGGATTGCGAAACATATCGTCGTCAATTTGCGGCATTCTTTCAAGAAATGAAACCATTTGAGGCTACCGCTGCGGAAAATGTAGCACTTGACACTAGTATTGACACTGATAAGCTAACTCAAGTATTACAACAAACATGCTGCAGTAGTTTAATGAATGATCCGGAAAATGTATGGATTGGGAAGAACTTAAATACTCAGGGGCTTATTTTGTCTGGTGGCGAATATCAAAAGCTTATGCTGGCATATTGTTTGTACAGTAAACAGGCAATTGTTGTGATGGATGAGCCATCATCGGCGTTAGACCCAATATCAGAACGCAACTTTTATGATCAAGTTTCTAAATTTCTGGATGGAAAGATGATCATCTTTGTTACGCATCGGTTGTCAACAGTTCATATGGCAAAATATATTTTTGTCTTAGAAGACGGTAAACTGATAGAAGAAGGAACACATTCGCAATTGATTAAACAAGATGGTTTGTATAAAAGAATGTGGGATATACAATATAAAAAGTATGGTAAGGAAAATGGATGATAAATTATTTAGAATGATTATTAATAGAATACAATTTGAGGAGTTATATAAAGTTTTATCCACACTAAATATAAATTATGCTATAGTGAAAGGTGATGTGCTATCATGGTATGCGTATAACGAATTGGGACGAAGACGATATGGAGATATAGATATTCTAATATCTGAAAGTCATATACAAGAATTGATATCAGCGCT
>CAJFJP010000187.1 GCA_904384255.1 Candidatus Timburyella stercoris | reverse complement strand
TCAATTACTAATATCTCATCAGCCAACTTGGTTGAACCAAGGCGGTGGCTTATAAACACTGTAGTTTTGCCTTTCATTAATTCTTCAAAATCTTTATACACATTACTTTCGGAAATCGGATCTAGAGCAGCCGTCGGTTCATCGAGTAGTTTTACTGGTGCACGACTTAAAAGCGAGCGAGCGATTGCGACTCGCTGCCATTGTCCACCTGATATATCCTGTCCGTCGTCCTTAATTTTACCTAACGGAGTATTTATGCCATTCCTTAATTCAGTAATTGTCTCATCAAGCCCTGCCTGTGTTGCTATTTTTACTATTTCGCTATCTGTACTGATTCTTGCGATATCGCCCAAAGCAATGTTTTCCTTTAGAGATATATAATATTTAGCAAAATCTTGATACACAACAGAAAACATTGCTTTAAGTGTACTTGCATGATAAGTCCGTAGTTCTCTTCCATTAATAAGTATCTCGCCTTCATATTCGTTATACAAGCCTGTGAGTAGTTTGGTAATGGTAGTCTTTCCGGCTCCATTTTTCCCGACAAATGCATAATGCCGTCCATGTACTAATTTAAATGACACTCCATTCAATATGAACCGATCTCCACTTGGATATTTGAAACGCACGTTGCAAAATTCTAACGTCTGAAAATCAAGAGGTCTCGAATCAGGTTCTTCTAGTGCACTCTTTGTCTCGCTCAATGCGATAAAATCAGTTAGATCCTTCATATATTCGCGTATGCGAGAAATGTTTTCTAAAGCATTGGATAATCGCCAGCCTAGTATGTTTATCAAGCTGAAAACCGAATTAATTATTCCCATGAACATCCCCGCAGTCATTTGTTTCGTAATTACTGGACCAATCAATGTCAATGCTACTAGTAAAGCAACCACACTAAGAATCATACCTGAGCTCTTTGTGATAAAAAAATTTTTTAGAGAGACTTTCAACTTGAGCACACGTGCAGTTTCATATTGATGAAACCAACGTCGGTTGATTTCATCGCTATAGCCAAATAACGTACGTTCATCTACGTTATCACGCCCAGTTAAAACCTCTTCCAAGTATCCGGTATATCTGATAAATTTTTCCGCCTCCACTCCCGCCTTATAATTTTTCTTACCCACCCGAATGGATAGCCAAAACATTGGTATCGAAAAAACAATGATTACTAGCGCTGCCCACCAGACCTGATTCACAATTAAGATTAAGACTGAAACCATGCTTATAACGATAAGTAATATTTGCTTGAAAGCGTTAAACCCATCCGAAATGATCTTAACGGGATCGTTAGACACACGGGAAATTAGTTCTCTACTTGTGGCATTTTCGATATGCTTGAAATCTAATGCAGCATATTTTTGAATCATTGCTGGTTTTAACTTACGTTGAAGTTCTACCTCAATACGTGCATTTATGAGTGCAATAATCGATCCGATAGTGGTGGATACACCTAATGTTATCAACAGTAACACTAATGGGAGGTAAATATCCGTTTTCAGTTGAAGATCATGTAAAATAGCGATTGCGGTATCTAAAAATCTGGCAGTAGCTAGTGCCATTACCGATGTCAACATAACACCATTCAAAAGTACCAATAGAATACTTAACGACACTAGAAAAGGAGCTGCCTGAAACATAATGCGAAACACGCCAAATGTCTTATATGGTTTTTTTGAAAAAATCATGTTTATCTCCATTTTTACTACTAATAAAGGTTTAACTATTACTTTCAGAAAAATATGTAATAATATCCTCGCATATATCATCCGTAGTATATTTTTCTAAAGGCATTTTTGAACGTATTATCGGTGCTTTTGTAAAAGAATTAATTGCAGTTTGTATGACATCATAACGCTCATTATTATTCAATGGAATAACGGCTTCTACGGTAGCTGCAAATAGAAAGCTGTAGCTTTTAAGTAATAATTCCGGATCAGCATCTGAAAAGTATAAATTACCCGAAATAATAATTATATCTGGCTCATAAATAAAATCTAATAATTTTTCAATATATCTAACTATGTATGGATAAGATAAGATATCAGACGTTATACTGAATATTGGAAATGTAAATCCGTCTTCATAAAGATAAACATTTTTATTTACATCAATTCGAACAACGCGATAACCCGTCAAACGTAATTTTTCAGAGATATGTTGAACCCAAAAATCAAATTTATAATTATTTTTATTTTTAATGTCACCAATAATACCAACAATAGGGGCTTTAACTTCCCATAATTCTACCTTTATCTTTTTAGAAATGTGTTCATAAGCCGGCAAATCAAATATTGTCTTCTTATGCTTGTTAGATACTGATGTAGGTATATTCATTGTTATGTAATCAATAGCATCGGGAACATAACTTATAATTTTTCTATTAAAGACTTTTTCCCAAGCAATATCCTTAATTGAATATACGGGCAACTTATCTATGAGCAATAATCCGATATTAGATGGAAGCTCCTGAGCTGCTTTAAAGAACAAATTAGAATCTTCGTAAAAAAATTTTATCTTACATGGAAATAATTTTAAATATTGCTTACTGATAGTACTTCTTCGTCCGAAAGCAATAACAGTTTCTGGCCATAAAACAAATTGGTAATCTCTTAAAGCTTGTTTTGCTTCTTTCCGGTCTTGCTGCGAAAATGTTTGTAAACAATATTCGCCTCTTGAAATAGGTACAATGGGCAACTTATTTGTCCGCAATAGCATCATTTTATTTATTAAATCCTCAAACGTTGTAATTGATGAAGTTGTTAATAATTGAGCTATTATTGATGATATATGTGCTGCTGCAAAACTATCACCACTCATAAATATGCTTTGATTATTAATCCATTTTACACGTTGCATGTCACCACGAGCATAACATGTTATACCTTCAACTTCATCGACTTCTATATAAAATTCATTTTTTTTATGATATGGAACACCCCAGACTCCGATACAACTAGGGTAAGATGCTGGATAATATAATCCACTCCCATTTGAATATGCTGCTACAATATAAACGTTTTTATTATATGCATACAAACAAGCCCTCTCTAGTTCATCATTTTTATAAAAACAACCCGCACTAATATTGATTATGTCGCAACCATGATCAACACATTGTCTTATTGCTATAGAAAGTTGCTTTGCGTCAGCTATTAAAACATCATAAAATACTTTAATTATAAATAATTCGACATCAGCATTATTTTTATATATGATTCCTGCTATTGCTGTACCATGTCCAATTTCGTCTTGATATTCTCCCAACTTGAAGGTATAGTCGTTGCCTATTTTGCAAACATTACCACCCGAAATTGAGCATGGATAAAATATATTAGAATCTATACCCGAATCAATAATACCAATTTTTAATACTCTGTTATTTTCATCTATCGGAAAATCAGTATTCATAATAATTTTCTCCATTCTGTCTTGTTGGTAAAAATCAAAACTCACATCATAATTTTATCAACTATACTTGCAATATCGTCATTATTTCCAATGCAAAATGTTGACAACCCATATTCCAGCTCAAGATCATGTTTAAAATTATTGATATCTGCCATAGTTAAAAGTCTATTTTCTTTTGTACCAATTACTCTATCTGAAAACGTCAAACATACTACTTTTACATTATGTATAATTTTTAAATATGTTATTGTATCATGAATATATTTTTTCTTGTCAATATGCGGATTTATTACTAGAATAACACTTTCTGGATTGATTCCAAATATAAATGATGAAGAACATACAGATTGAACTTTTGATACATCTTTGGTAATTGCATATTGAATTACACCCGCTTGCGAAACTGATAGTAATATAGCTTCTTTTTCATAAATTCTAGATAATTCGTATTGTAGATAGCTTGGCCATTTTTGAACAGAAGCCTTGATGCTATTGCTTTTTCCATATGGAAAAACAGAATCAACACCAAAAAAATAAGCGTGATGTTCGCTTCCCATGGATTTAAATAATATATTTCTTCTTCGGAGTTCCTCACATATTTTTAAGAAAACTGTAAATTTCCCTTGATTTGAACCTGTTCCAGCTATCATAATGTTACGCTTCCATTTTATACGATCAATTGATTTATTGTAAATCATGTCTTGAGTTGGATAAATTTGTGGTGTATAAAAAATCAAATTTTGTTCTTTTGCTCGTGTAAGTAAGGCAGAATAACGTGGTATATTAATATCATCAAAAGAAAAGACATGCTTATTTTGTTTTAAAGCAATATTTAGAATTGTCTCCAAGAAATCTCTGTTTAGGCATCTACTTATCTTTTCAAGATATCCTGCAATTATAAAATCGGCTTGGCTTAAATCATTTAAATCCGTATAGATTTTAATATTGTTATTATTTATTGACGAACCGACTATTGGATAAACACCTACAGGTTTACATGTAAGTATATTTGAAAATTTTAACATATTTTCAATTTCTTTACATAAAGGCAGTAATACCGCTCGACCAGAAAATGCCCGTTTCATAATAACATCAACATTATCAACCACGCTAGTTCTATCCTCCTTGATTTTGTACTATCCTGACAAGCTCACATTATAATGGATCACTTGCTACTCTAAATTCGTTATTTATTATAATACCATTTTAAAAGATTGCTATAATCACCTTGATAATGAAAACTATCCCCGCTTTTGTTTTCGCCTATAATATGCAATCCTAAATGAGAAAGTATGTCTTGTGATTTTTGATTCCTTTTATCTGCATAAGCCTGAACAGTTAACAAATTAGTTGGTAGGATCGAAAATAAAAACCCGTATAATAAACGAAATATATTGTATTCTTTACCTTGATATTTAGGCATTAATTGAATTTCTTCCATCATAAACAATCCATCATTATTTGTGTAGTATTGAAAAAATCCAACTAATTTGTTATCAACATAAATCAGTATAATGTTTCTAGCCGGTTTTTGTATTCCTTCGCTTACAGCTAGATTCCATTCAGAAAAGTCCTCATCAAACGATTTACCTTTTGGTGCTATATTTAACATATTATTTTCCAAAATATTAAATATTTCTTTTGAAATTAAGTCAAATTCATCTTTAGGTAATATTTTGAATCTTATCATAATAATACACCTTCTCATGAAAAACTAGAGGGCTACAAACTATATTCGGACAGTTTTCGCGTAGATGATTATGTCAATTTCGTGAATATAAATTATTAGCTAATTCTTTCAATCAATTTTTTATTATTAAATTGTTCAGTATAATATTGCTTTTGTTTTTCCTCTAAAATAATATTAATACTATTCCAAATATCATATTTACAATTATCTTTTATTGAACATATTGAACATATTGGGCAACTCGGAAAATTAAACAGAGAATATAGATTATGCTTTTTCAAACATTCTGAGATTTGGGCGATAATTTCGGCATCTATGCTGTTTTCTATCTGAATCATATAATCTTGATCCTCTAATGGAGATTGTATTTTCGTCAATATAGACAATAATTTTACTAAATTATTGTCTATATTTTTAGAAAAATATTTATGAGCAAGATCATTATTGCCTATCGCATTACAAATAATTCCAAGCAAAATATTATAGGGAATTTTAAAAATATCAGTATCTTTTGTTCCAATCAATGACAATATTGTATTTATCTTGCCACCCATCGTAAATTTTGCTGATTCTTGTAATGCATCTAGTATAAATAATGTTTCATTAGAAATGGTTTCATTTTTTATATTGAGTAAAAATCTATTTATATTATCATAATTGATATAAAACATAGCATTCGTTGAATCAAGAAGTTCTATTTCAGACATACCTGGGATATATACACGAATTGTGGGAAACTCAAGGTAGCTATAATCTTTTATGTATAGTTGATATCCTTGACTAATGAGACTTTCTTTAATGAAAGCCCATGCTTGAATATTATTGCCTTTCTCTTTAATAAAAGGAGCTAAAACTTGAAAAGAATCACTAAATTCATTATATAAAATCCCTGCAGGATAACTTCCAGATCGATGAATATACTCTTTTTGCCATTGCCAATAAGGACTCTCTTTTTTATCTTCCCAAATAAAAGTGCTATCTGTTTTTGTTAAATTCATTTTATTTAGACGCAATGTATTTCTATTTTTACTTACTTCCATTCCTTGTACTAACTCGGTTACGGCTCTTTGAAAGGCAATATTAATGTCAGGATCACAACCTATTGATAATTTATATTCCATATTTTGTTGATTATAAATTAACACACCAAGCGCCGGAAATTTTCCTCCTAATGTACAATCTTTGATTGCCATTTCTAATCCCAAATATTCAAATAATTGTTTATAATATGATGCACCAATAATTGGTAAACTTTTATGATTGACAGAATTTAATTGGCCTTGTTGCTTGAAAATTTCCATGGTTACATATCGCTCTATAACTTCACAAGTTGCTTGAACCAATGCTTCTTCATAAGTATTTCCTGAACTAAGACCATTCGACCTACATAACAAGGATACAATTCTTGGTGGTATTAATTGATTGGTTTTAGAGTTTATATGATAATATTTAGAAACAACTTGATATCTATCCTTATTATTAATCATAAGGTTAAGCATTTCTTTTGTTTTTGAATCTTTTATATTAGAGAATATAGAAACAAGCGCAGAATTCGCATCATCCTTCGATATAAATTCATCTGAAAAATAAAATACAGGATTAGATTTAGACCCATAATTTGGTCTTATAAGTACTCTGCTTTGTAAACGTTCCATAAATTCAGCGTATGCACTTGCTAAAGCAGCTTCATATGTTATACCTTTCCCGTTAACCCCAATTCCTGGTAAAAATGCAAACTCTAAACGTACAGAATACAAATTCGAGCCTATATGATATGTATCCCTAATAATTACATCAAATCCTAAATCCCTAAGGATGTTTTTAATATTTTTGACTGTTGAATTTACATCTTTCTCTTTTCTTATATACATATCACTCTTTTGATCGAACATTTTGATTCACCTTTGCTAAAATAATTGCCTTTCTAATTCTTTGTATTAATTTTCATATAGTTTTGTCCCTCGATTATCAATATGAATTTTTCTTTTATCTTTGAATTATTTTTTCAGATTCTTCTATTCCTCTACGCATAACGGTGCAAATCCGATTATTTTTATTAAGATCTACAATTCGGCTTACTATACGATAACGATTTTCACTATTAAGTAGTTGATTAAAATCTTCTGTTAGCAAAGAACCTAATTTCGTACTTTTAAGCAAATTACAACAATAAATATCGCCAAATTCATCTATCGAAACTTTGCACTGTCCTGCTGCACATCGCCAAACATCTTCACCTAGATTAGCTATTGTGCCATCCTCTGCGATTTTATATACGCTAAAGTCATTTTCATGTGCATATTTATTGGAAAATGATAATACCATACCTGACAGTTCTTTTTTTTGTTCAAATATTTTTTTAACATATAGATTATGTTCTTCTTTGGATAATAAAAGCTCATGCTGATTTTGGAGTGCATTTCCCATGAGCCACATTTCTGAAATTTGAACTTTTTTTATTTTTAATTTAGATAAGTAAGATATAAGCTCTGGAATTGATAGATAATTAATCTTGTTTAATACAATATTAATTGTTATCGGAAAACCCCTCATATTTGCAAAATTTATACCTTCAACGGCTTTCTTAAATGTACCTTTTCCACGAATTGCATCATGGCAATTTGCCGTCCCGTCAAGGCTTATCATAAATTCGATATCATCCTCGTTTGAAAAATGATTTAAAAAGGTAGGGAGCAATAATCCATTCGTACAAATCTTTACATGTATGCCTGAAAGAAGTAATTTCCTTACAATTTTATCAATATCCTTTACCAGAAGAGGTTCTCCCCCTGTTATGGTAACAGACATGATTTTTTCGTCGATTATTTGATCAATAATACGATTTATTACATTCATTGATATTTCTTTTGTGTTTTGAGAAATATAGCAATGTCTGCACGATAAATTACAATTACTAGTAATTCGCCATTGTACACTAAGAATCTCATCAAAAGCAGGTAAATACATCGGCGGATTATACAGAGTTTTACTGATGGTATTATACAGAGTCTGTAAATCTCTATCACTCAATTCATATTTTTCTTGTAATTCTTTTTCTTTTCCTGTTGAATATGCCTCAATCAATTCATATGTATCTTCATTAAGTAAATAATATTCACTATCTACACGTAATATAAATTTATTGTTCTTTCTTATCGTTTTCCACATTTATATTTCCCCTATCTTTATAAATTCATCTCGATGCAAAGCAAAAAGTAAATCTATTACTTCTTTTTTTTGATTTGAAGATAAATTATTAACGATGTCATCCATACTCCTGCCATTAATTTTTTTAAGAAACTCAATAACATTTTCATTACAATATCGAATATTTTTACCAAGCATGATATACCCATTTTCTGTAGGGCGTAGCCTAGAGAATGCTAATTGAATTATCGAATGTTTGGCGCTATTATAAAATAAATTAAGCTTATTGATTGATGAAGCGTCGGCAAACGATGGCCAGCTATCTTTTGTACTTGCTTCCACTTTACATCCACCCATACATAAATTAAGGGATCCACATGATTTACATGTAATAGGGAGCCAAGACAATGAGCGATATTTATCGAGAATTATGCTATTCCATACAGAAAATAAATCTTCATAATTATTTAAACGCCCTAGACTCCATTCAGCTGAAGGACATAATTTTATGTTACCATCAGCTTCTATCGAAAGAAAAGTAATACCTGCCCCACAATTTTTAAGTTTGTATGTAGATTTTTTATTTATTGTACAGGGAGTGATAACATTGCCAATGTCCACATCCTCATTTGTGTCTTTTTCTATTTGATTAATCAAGTCAACGATCTGTTGATTATTTATGTCCAGCTCATTTGCTTTTGCTAAACCGATTGGTTGAAGTCTATTAACACATAATTTCCAGTTGTTTTCTTTACACAAGGTTGCAACACTATATAGGCACTTATAATTATTATTTAAATGGTTCAATGTATAGTTTATCACTATCTTTTTAAAGAAATGACCATACTGTTTTAGTGCTTTTACTGTATTAATGTATGCTCCACTGACCCCTAAAATTTTATTATGTGTTTCTTCATCACCTAATATTGAAACACCAATTACATCCACATATTCTAATCCGTGAGCTTTTTTACACAATTCTCCCAATAAAATTCCATTTGTAATTAAACTTTGTTGCAAACGCAATTCTTTTCCGTATTTTAATGATTCTAAGATATGAGGATATAGCAGTGGTTCTCCGCCGGTATAACTTACACTAGGAATACCAAAATCCACACAAATATCAAGCACTTTATGTAAATAGGAATTTGTCATTTGTGCTTGGTGGCTACCACCTTGACTGCAAAATGAGCATTTTGCCATACATTTTCCAGTTACTTTGACAAATAAATGTAATGGTGCATCAAGTTGCTTTAATTTTGTAGAAGATTCTAGATTAATACGTTCATAAACAAACATAAATATTAGGACCTTTCTAACTTTATTTTACAGCTTTTATTATTATCCTTGTTCGAGATTTTTTGAGATAAATTTTTAATTTGCTTTTTTTCTTCAAGTTGGATTATTCTACATTGAGTTAATGCTGGATTAATTCTAAATATTTCAATTTTAAATTCTTTTTTCACGGCTCTTAACCTCTTTTCTTTTATTTATAATGGTAATTCTCCCCCCTGAGTATTATGTACTAGCGGTTACGCCGGATTCAGGTTGAAATCCTAACAAATGTCGGAGCAGTAATTTCCGCCCATTTCAGAAGCGTATACTTTTTCTTCGTCAATATCAAGAAATTCAATTATGTTTTTTTTCTTAAGCTTAATGGGTTTTTCATTTTGTGAAGTTTTAACCTTATTGTCACTATCCATTGAAATTCCTCCTTAATCTTTAGGGGGGAATTACCATTACAAATTAATGAGCATAAATATTTAGCTAATAAAACTAATTTGAAAATATTTTAATAGTGCTGAAAGCTCAAAAAAGTATCGAAGCTATAACTAAATATCTCCTAATTTTCCAGCTAAGTATTCTAATATATTATTGATTGTTCGTAATCTTTCCATTGTCAATTCTTCATCCTCAAATTCAAAATCAAATTCACGTTCCAATTCCACGACAATTTTAATACTTGATATTGAGTCCATACCCAAGTCAAACAAATCAGCGTCATTTCCAACTGCAGTAATTGGCACTTTTAGATCATCAATACAATTATCAATAATAGATCTAACAACTTCTAATCGCTTTTCCATAACACAGTCTCCTATATTTTTATAAATTCTATTTCCTCGGAGTAAATTGCAAATTTTACATAAATTGCAGTACCCACTGTTTTATACCTAAATAATAAAAAGTCATGGTTATTGTGAAATACATACCACTCATCGAGAATGGAATAAAATGAATATTCCGTATTCAGTACTTTGATAAATAAATCACTTTGTTCACTTCGAAAAATTTTTAATACCCCATATACTTTATTCGAAAAATGTTCTTCGTTGACATTAGGGACCTTTTCAAGAGCATCGATATGATTTATACAATTTGAAAGCCATGACCTTTTTATAATTGCTTCTCTTTTAAAGCGTTTTGACCAGTCAGTTTGTTCTGAAACAAAAATATTATCCATTAGGTAATAAAGAATAACTCTTGTTAATGGGCATTTATCTTTATTAATAAACACTGAAATCCCTATCTTTGCATCAGGAAGAATACTCACTAAACAACTATAACCACGAATATTTCCTTCATGATAAAATAAATTATTTCCTTTATATGGCTCATTGAACCAACCCAATGCATAGCTTTGATAAAACAATTCACTGTAAGCTGGTTTTGCCTTTGAAAAAGCATATGGTCTCAATATATTATTTAAAGACGCATTTGTTATTAGCTGCACATTATTACATCTTCCCCCACATAAAAGAAATTCCATCCACTTTAAAATTTCGTTTATAGATATATTGATTCCAGCAGACGGCATCATACTTCCTATATTATATGTCTTTTCATTTTCTAAAAGGGACTCATTCTTTTGAAAATACCCTTTTGCATAATTGTTATTGTTAATGTAATCTGATGCAAACTGTATATTTTTAATTCCAAGTGGATTAGTAATTTCATTTAATATAAAATCTTCCCAAGATACATTTACGACATTAATAATTATCATTTTAAGAAAATTATATAAAAATACATCATAAACAAAATACTCCCGAAATCCCGTATGCGGATTTAAAAATTTTAGTTTATCTAATACATCGTTGCATGAATAACTTGAATTTTTATAAATAATTTCATCCATGTGTAATCCTGTTCTCATACAGAGAATGTCCGTAATCGTCACATTTTCAGTTAATAATCGAGAACTCAACAAAAAATCATTTAAATAATTTTTTATCGGATCGTCCAATGATATCAGCTTTTTATCAGCTAATATTCCAAATGCCAGACTCGTGAATGCCTTTGTACAACATCCTATAGGGACAACAGTATCTTCACTAAAATCTTTATTATTTTCAATATCTCGCTTTCCTAATGATATAGTTTGACTATTTCCATATGCGTCTATTATACCAATAGAAATACCTGGAACAATCCACTCACTCATTAGATCAGCTATTTTCTCTTTGAATTGTGAAATATCTATATTCATAATTAAATTAAGCTCCAATCCAAATTCTTAGTTCACGATACAAAAGCTCTATTTTATTAATACCTTACTTATTAATTGGGCAACAGAGTGTAATTCATTTGAATCAAAAAGCGACACAAGGCGCAGCTAAATATTGCGGCTCGTGTCGCTCATAAATTTTATAGAAAATGAACAGAATAAACCTATGGTACTATGTCTCCCATACTTATTATAGAATAAATTTTGAATATATTTCTGACGTCCCATTTGTTTTCACGTCCTTTTGTCTTTTTTGTTCATCTCCCATTAAAATATTGCGTGTAATATATTCACTGTTTGTGCTATATTATCACGTATTTTTTTAAATGTCAACAATTATTTTAAAAATTATGCTTATATATAAATTTTTATTATATATTTTGCCTAATCTTTATATCGCAATTTCATTCTATCAAAAAACTATTAATTTGCACCATATTTGTAAATCCAATCGTATAAATATATTGTGTGAATATATTTCATAAGAAAAGCCGTAAATCCTCCGATATCTACGATAATTACCGTGGAAATCTGTTGGGACTTCTAAAGAAAGACGGTGATAGCCGCTACGTAGAGGCCTGAGAGAAGCACTAGGCTTCATTAATAAGGATTGAAATACATCTACATCGTCCTGTCCAGAGGATTTTCTGAAATTCATTTATTTTGCCGGCAAGAACAGCCTCAATTTGTTAGAGCATTTTCCCTGCCGCGGAGTGAGAGCAGCATCCATACTATAGGGTGATGATTTGAGAAATACAGTGCAAAAACGGATTGCCTGTCTTGCCATGCCGCTTGCCGTTGACAGACTTTCCGCCCTGCTAACCCGCAGCAGTATGAATCTGTTCGTGGCGCTCAACAAACCTGCCTTTATCCCCGTCGGGATGGCTGTTCACGGTTGTTTGAACGATCCTGTTTGTCCTGATGGGGATTGCCTCCTATCTGGAAGTATTGAGGAAGCCAAGTCAGACAGCTTTGACCGTTTACGGCGCCCAGCTCCTTTTTAATTTTGTATGGCCGATCTCTCTTTTTCAGTCTGGCACAATACTGTTTGCCTTTATCTGGCCCGTGATTTTGTGATTGCTCATCTTAATTACGACCGTCCTGTTTTATCGGATATACAAACCAGCGGGGCATCTCATGCTGTCATATCTTATATGGGCAACCTTTGCGAGATATCTGAATTTTCCATTTATCTGTTGAATTAACGGCCGGCTCTCTCAGAGAACGAAAAAGGCAGATAACCGGCAGTACATTGGCACGGTTTTGCGATTGTGGCGTAAATCCCTCCATGATAAAATGAGTATGCTGAAAATTGTATCAAGGAGCCAGAAAAGGCAGTATTCAAATTTGCATGCCTCTAATCATCACTATGCTTTCCCCTTTGAGATATCCCATAACGGCTGACATGCTGTACTTCTGAGGAATGCTTACTAAAATATATACATGATCTGGCATCAGATTTCCTTCTATTATTTCTGCCTCTTTCCACTTACACAAATCTTTAATGATCTGCTGTGTATCTTTACTCAACTCATAGTATATTATTTTCCTTCTGTATTTGAGGATGAATACCAGATGATACTTGCGTATATATTTTGTGTGCTAAACTATTTGCCATAAGGAACATCCTTTCTGCTTTTTATCTGGTTGCTTGAACACTCAGCAGCATGCCAGAAATTATGTTCCTTTGCTTAAGATTTAACCTCGCCCGCTTAGCGAGTAGCTTTTCAACATCAGCCTTTGCCTGCCGTTCCACTGCTAAAGCATTAGTAAATAAGCGCAGTCTTATGACTGCGCTTGTTATATTGATTAATTGATTTTGCTTTGCAGATAGCCGTTTCAGGCACTAAGTACGACCCCCTAGTTATGGATGTTTCGGTAATATGGCAGATCGTCCTTATACGTCATGAAATCCATATAAGGAATTGCGCTCGGCGATACCATGACTCCATACTCTAAATCTAAATCCGAGGCGGTTTTAACGACGCTGCGCATGTAACCGGATAATTCCTCGCGCGGACAGTCCACAATGCCTACAATGTCGATATCCGACTCGTCGTCATAATCGCCGCGCGCATAGGAGCCGTATAAAATTACCTGCTTTAGCTTTTCGCCGAATATCTCTTTATACCTTGCCGCCATAACGGACGTTATCTTTTGCAGCTCAGACTTTGTACACATTGTGCTCACTCCTTTTCCGATGATTTTCATGTATAGTATACCACAATGCAATTTTTATATCAATTCAGAGACTCATGCGTCTTTCAGCCTCTCACGCGGCGAATACTCATAGCCTTCTTTTCGCCCAGTCTGCCTGAACCTTTCCGTGTCGGAATTTGCATTGAAATAATATGTCTTTGAGCCATTTATAAATGACTGTAATTTATCATTTACTTCCTTTGGTGTTAGCAAAACGAGCCCA
>CAJFJP010000186.1 GCA_904384255.1 Candidatus Timburyella stercoris | reverse complement strand
TTACATTTATTATGTATAATATTTGTCAAAAAGCAAGTAAGAAATAAGTATGAATTCATATAATTCGACATAATATTATTAAAAGTGACAAAAGTAAAATGATATAATTCTCCATGATATGGTAGCATATCATATAAATTTATATAAAGTAGAGGAGGAAAAATATAAAATGCGGCAAAAGATAATAAGACTAATATCGGCAGTGCTGATAATGACACTGACGATAAACATGGCGCAGCTTGAGATTTTCGCAGATACCTTTACGCAAAATAACGTGTATGATTTAAGCGATGGGTATACTGACGAAGAAATAGCAGCTGAGCTTGACACACGGCTGCCGGAGGACGGTAAGCCGGCGGTGGTAATCGAAGAACTTGATGAAAAGCGGGACAAATACACCAAATACTTTCTAAATGATGATTTTTCCTTCACAGCAGCGCAGTATAACGATCCGGTGCACTACCAGACGGATGACGGCAGCTGGGCTGAGATAGACAACAGTCTCGTAAAGACGGAAAACGAGGATGGCGAGACGGTATACGAAAACAAAGCGTCGGACATAAAGGTGCAGTTTGGCGCAGACAGCCATGCAGAAGAGTTAGTCAGCATAGACAATGGCGATTTTGAAATATCATGGGGTATAAACAACAAAAAGTCCAGTGGGCTGAGGCTGTTCAGCGCATCTGATGAAATAAGGAAGAGCGGCTTTAAGGTAGCCGAGCTTGAGAACAATGTGGCGACGGCGGAAAAGACGCTGACTGAAGCGCAGGCGTTCAGGGCGCAGGCGGCAGAAGAAGATATAGAAAAATACAACAGCGACCGTATGACAGTGGAAAACGCAGTGTCTGCCGGTGAATATGAAAGCATACTGCCGGATGTTGATTTAAAATATGAGCTCAAAGGCGAGACGGTCAAGGAAAATATTGTACTGAACAGCGTGAGTGCAGCGGATACGGATATATCTTTCAGGATAAATCACGCAGGGCTTAACATGCAGGCGGGCGATGACGGCAGCATAATACTGGTAAGCAGGGAGAGCGGCGAGGAAGTATATAAGCTTGACGCGCCGTTTATGTACGATGCGGCCGGTGAGACAAGCGGCGCTGTAGAGATGCAGATAACGGCGGTAACGTCTGATGAGAGCATACTTACGGTTGCAGCGGATAAGACATGGCTCAAGGATGCATCGAGGGTATATCCTGTCGTTATCGACCCCATTACCCAGACAGCGCAAAACATAAAAGAAATATGGGACATAAATATAAGAGAAAACCGAAATGAAGCATACGACAAATCAAGCCGGAATTTATGGGTAGGCCGCGCGTCAAACGGCGATGAATTCCGCTCGTTTGTCCGCTTTACCGAGCTTCCGGATATAGAGCAAGGCTCACAGGTAGTAGGAGCATCGCTGTACATATGCAGCTACGGCGACCCGAATGAAACAGCCGACAACAAAATTTTCTCAGCGCACAAGGTAACGGAAAACTGGGCACAGGACGGCATGCTGTGGAGTACACAGCCGGCATTTGAGGAGGATGCGCTGGATTATACAACATACCACAAGCAGCCTAATGCCTGGCAAACACTGTGGTATACACTGGATGTAACAGAAGCGGCACAGGCATGGTACCGCGGTACATCTCCAAACTACGGACTTGCATTAAAGGCATACAATCCCGGCAATAATGAAATAATGGTATTTGCCTCATCCGATGTAACAAATGAGGAAGCCGGTGCCAGGCCGACATTAATGATATATTACCGCAATCATACCGGCCTTGAGGATTACTGGACATATCACAGCCATTCGGCGGGAAACAGCGGTACCGGCTATGTAAATGATTTTACCGGCAATTTGATTTTTCAGACAAGAGGAATAAGCATAGGCGACGCTGTAATGCCCTTCAGCCTGTATCTTACCTATAACAGCAGCGATGCTAATACTCCTGCAACGACGCATCCTACACAGCGCAACCGCTTCGGTTACGGATTTAGGCTAAACGTAGTACAGCGTGTAGACACTACTGGAATATCCGACTATCCATATTCTTACACCGACGGCGATGGCACAAAGCACTACTTCGGCACCGACATGAAAGATGAGGACGGCCTGGGCCTTACACTGTCAACTGAGACGGGCGATTATTCCTACAAGATAGTCAACAAGGAAGAAACCTCAACCATGCAGTTTGACAGTCAAGGGTATCTTCGCAAAATAACTGATAATAACGGCAACTGGATAAGCTTTAACTATGGTCCGGAAAATGGTGACCATATACTCAGAGATATTAATACAAATACCGGCGCGTGGGTTTATCTTGGATATGATGGTGCCGGAAATAATGAAAAGCTCAAAACAATACAGGACTCTGTCGGACGTGTAACCACGTTTTCCTATGAACAGGTGAATTTCCTGACTAATATAACCTATCCTGACGGGACAACTACACGGTTCGATTATGACGGGCAAGGCATGCTTCAGTCTGTTAAAAACAACGATAATTCCGGCATATATTACGTCATGTCCGGCGACCGCAAAGTGCTCGACGTGCATGAAAGAGAGTCAAACTGGGCATCGGCACGGCGGCTGTATAAGGCAGACTACTATTTAAATGAAACAGTATTTACCGACGCTATAAACAGGAGGACGACATATCAGTTTAATTCGGTAGGTCTGACAACGGGAGTTTTTGACGATAAGGGAAACGTATCGAGTGCTGATTATTCAGATAAAAGAGAGTCTAAGACAAAGATAACACAGTCTGCCGGCAGTGCAGGAGAATCTATTAATTATCTGATAAACGGCGATTTCAGCCGCAACGGCAAAGAGGGATGGACAGATAACGGAACGTCTGAGGTAGTATCCGGCGGTCTCATAAGCGGAAATGCTGTCAAATTTACCAGCTCCGCGACAGCGACAAACGAACTTAATCAGAGCGTAAACTGGTTTAATCCTCCGCTGCTTGACGGAACATATACGCTGTCGGCATATGTCAAAACCGAAAATGTATCCGGCACAGGCGTACGCCTAAAGGCGGGAATATATGACATGTGGTACACTACCACAAGCTATATATACTCCGATGCAATTACCGGCACAACAAATTCTGACATGGACAACGGATATCAGCGGCTGACATTCACATTTGATGTAGAGCCTATGCAATATATAAACGACATAGGAATAGGACTCTATGACGCTACAGGTACGGCACAGATATGCAACGTCCAGCTCGAAAAGAGCAGCGGTGCAAATGCATATAATATAGTAACTAACGGCGGGTTTGTAATACAGCACAATATGGCTGGGCAAATGCATGTTCCCTACGGCTGGAACGACCCTGGACCCGGATATGGCGATGATGAGCTGTCACAAACCCTTGAAAACTCCGAAGTGCGAATAGTTTTTAAAGGCGACCCAACGAAATCAAAGTCAATAATGTGCGGGGTGCCGGTAAGCGGCAATGAGGGCGATATATATCACTTAAGCGGCTGGATAAACGGCAACGCCATAATTGAGGGAAGCAGAGATGTAAGAATCTCCGCAGCAATACTTTATACCAATGGTACGACTCGCTGGGTGGATGCCAAGGCCAACCCCTATGTCAGCGGCGACCAATTTGTCAGTGCTATCATTAACACTGACGATAACGACCCGACCACTAACTTAAGCTATCATTCTATACACATTTACCTATGGTCGGTAAACCAGATAAACGACATAATGTTTGACAATATATCACTTGTGCGCGATTTCGGCGGCAGCTATACATATGACGACGAGGGCAATCAGGTAAGCTCGGTTGATAAGGCAGAGCAGGAAAGCTCCTTTGCCTATGACGACAACAACACCATATCGAAAATACTAAACCCCGACGGCACGTCATATGAATATGCCAAGGACGGCAAAAAGAATATAACCAATGCTTTCAGCTCCGACGGTCTTTCTATGGTATTAGGATACGACAGCTTTGGCAACGCAACTTCTGCAAGGACGCAAGGAGTTTCATACATTGGCGCTGTAATACCCGGTCAGAAGTATTACATAAGGAACAAATACAGCGGCAAATGTCTCGATTTAAACGGCGACCGGCTGGTGCAAAACTCCTATGGCGC
>CAJFJP010000185.1 GCA_904384255.1 Candidatus Timburyella stercoris | reverse complement strand
TATAATAATTATACAATTTATAAAAGGAGTTGTAAAAATGAAAAAGCTAATAAGCATTTTTGTTGCTGTAGCAATGCTAGCGTCACTTACAGTTATAGCAATAACATCTGTTTCTGCTGGTACAGAGCCGACAGTAAGATGGACGCTGCCAGTAGATGATATTACGCAGTGGCGTGCTACTAAGCTGGACGGGGAAGGCCAGAGTTGGGAGCACGATGCAATTAACAACCAGAATGGAGTAAAGACCTGTCTTAAGGGTGAGGTTGTAGACGGGGCAATGGTGCTGACAGCTTCGGAAGACAACAACCGCAACTATGCTTTTGCAATAGTTAATAACGCAGGCGGACTTGTATGGTTTAACGAAGACGATGTGTTAAATCTTAAGTTTTCATATGATGTTGGAACAGATCCGACAAGCTGGACGCATGCGTTGGAAATTCAGCTTGGCTTTGTTGCCGGCACAGTAAAGCTCAACAGCCTTATAGCCCCTGATAATCTTTCAGGAAGCGGCAACATCTTGAGCGGCACATATGACTTTTCAAAGCCTATAGGAGAGATAGTGCAAGAGGCTGCGCCTAATCTGTATGAGTCAATATTTGGCGAGGGCGGCAACACAGCACTTACGTATGTAAAGTTTATAATGAGCTATAACGAAGCGAACTACACAGATCCGACAGAAAAGCTCACAATAAACAGCATGACAGTAACAGAAGCCGTTGAAGAGTCTTCATCGTCGGAAGTTTCTTCACAGCCAGAGACTCCGTCAACAGATGCGAAATATGATCTGATAGCCGATGCTACGACAAATGCAGCCGTAGAATGGAGAGATTTTGGCAGCGCTGTTGCAGTAAGTACAACCTATGATAAATTAGATGCTTTCACAGCGTTTGATGCATCTTTCACAGACAGTTCGATAACGTATAATAATTTCACAGGGACAGACAGCGCATTATTTGGCTGGAAGGGAACTTTCTTTACAGTTGAGGAAGGCGATGTTCTTAACCTTAATTTGAAATATGATACGCCTGAAAATGCAGCATGGTCGTGGAAAGTTGAACTTTACAATGGCACAGATTATGTCAACATAAGCGATGCTATAGCGGCATCAGCAGGACTGACAACGACAAATGGCTTCTTGACGACAACAGGTCAGGAGGTAGTAGCGACTGTTGATCTTGCGGAGGCAATGGGTGCAGGCACAACAGTAGGCTATATAAGAATTTATCTTGCATTTGCTGCTCAGAGCGAAGAGACTACCTTCACAATTAACGAGTTTGCAGTTACAAAGGCTCCAGAAGGTCCGAAGACGCTTTATGCGGCCGGCATGGACAGTCTTGACAACTGGCTGACATATGACAAGTCCTATACAACAAACAACTATCTTGCTCCGATAGGTGACGGCAGTGATCCTGCATATACAGGCCACATGAAGGGCGAGGTTTTAGATGACGGCATAAAGTTCACATTTACTGACGAGTTCTATGGAGCAGATCAGGCAGACAATGCATATGGTTCGTTTGTACGTCAGTTTACGGCGGCTCCGGGACTGTGCACAGTTGACAACAACAGTTATCTGAACCTGCACTTCAAGCTTGAGTCAGAGACAGATTTGTACGGAGCACAGTTATATGTACGCGTTGGTCCTTCAGGTGACCAGGATGTAACTTCTGTAATAGCGGATCTGTTTGATCTTGAAACAGTAACAGTTACAGGTATAGGAGCAGACGGTGTAAGTGAAGTTTCTTATGATACGTTACCGGCAGGTGAATATACTATATCGATAAGCTTTAAGGATCTGCTAGCAAATTATTCTGATCAGCTTGCACTTCTTGAAGAGGGCGCACCGTTTATATATCATCAGCTGTTTGTAAGAGCAGACGATGACTGTGCAGCAGGCGACGAGGTTGCACTTACAGTTTACGATGTAAGTGTTACAACAGCAGCGACATATGAGAATGCATATGACGACTTAAAAGAGGATGTAACATCATCCGAGGCACCTTCATCGTCATCGGAGGCGCCGAGTTCGTCTGAGACACCTTCATCAGAAGCTCCGTCTTCATCAGACGCAGGTTCTTCATCAGAGGCGCCGGCATCGAGCAGTACTTCAACATCATCTGGGGCTTCTACAGCTACAAGCACAACTTCCACAACAGGCAGCACATCATCTGTTGCCCAGGTTCAGACAGGTGAGGCTGTTTTACCGGTAGTAGCAGTAGCAGCTTTGGCAGTAATATCTGCTTCTGCTGTAATAATCAGCAAAAAGAGAAACTAACTTTTAAGCTGATTGGCTATTTGAAATAATGCTGAAAAGAGCACAGTATTTGCTGTGCTCTTTTGTTTTTGGATATTAATATTAGAGTGATGCCGTTTTTAAAAACTTTAAATTAAAGCATTAAGTGAAGGCTATGGAAACCTTTAAAAAATTTTTTGATCTACATATATTTTTCAATAACAGTTATGTATCAAATTTGCAACATTTAAAATTGCAATCTGTTAATTTGCTTTTTTCAACATATATGCAAACTGCTAATTTATAACAATTTAATTTAGTGAAATTAAACAAAAAATCTAATTAAATTCATTAATAAAAGGTGTGAATATGTGCTTGCTTTTTCTAAAAAAAGTGATATACTCATGAAAAACAATTACAGCTTATTAAGAATTAATGATAAAAAGTTATGCATAAAAACGCTTTTACACAAATATGAGGCGAACACTTACAATGAAAACAACTTGAGTGCTTAAGATTTGCACAAAGTTGGGACTAAGCTGGATGATGCAACAGAAAGTGTAGTTGGCATTTTAGGGAGCGTAAGTAACAGCAGAAACTGTTATTATGTATTTTATAAAAAGTAGCATGAAAGTTTAATCAGTTTATATTAAAATTTTTAATATAAAAAATTTTTTGGAGGTAAATTATTATGAAGAAAATTATAGGTGCTGTAGCAGCAACAGCTATAGCGGCGTCATTAGCTTTTAGCTCTACAGTAGCTCAGGCGGACGTATTATGGGAAATGCCGGATGATCCATCCGAATTCTCCACTTGGACAGAAGGCCTTCCTCCTCTTGATGAGGCAACAGATATATCCGGTGAGAGCACTGCCGACGGGCTTAGGCTTTATTTCCCGGAGGGATGTAAGGCTGCAATGCCTAATGCTCTTATAAGCTCAGCTTCTGGCCTTTTTGAGCTTACCGAAGACGACGAGATTCATCTTGAGGCAACCAGCCAGGGTGCAAACTTTTACTGGTCAATCGAGATTGCTTGGTGGGGAGCAGAGCAGCATCGTTTGAATATATCCGAAGTAATTGGCGACGCTGCTGGTATTGAGGCTAAAGATGTAAATGGATATATGGCAATGGTTCCTGGCACTTATAACGTAACTATGACTGCCGGTGAGGTTGTTCAGGCTTTCGACGATGCCAATGGCACAAACTATTATGACACAATATTTGCGGCAGACAGTAATCGTTTGTTCACACACCTCAATATTCTGCTTGTAACAGACAGTCTTGAGAAGATTACTCCTGACCAGGATGTTGTTATAAAGCAGTTAGCTTTCGGTACTGCAGGAACATTTGATGCAACTACAGCTCCGTCAAGCACAGCTCCGTCCACGAGCTCAAGTGCAGGGACATCAAGCACAGGTTCCACAACATCTTCAAAGCCGGCAGCAACATCCTCAAAGGGTCAGGTAAGCACAGGCGAGAGCATACTCCCAATAGTTGGAATAGCCGCTCTTGCAGTAGTAGCTACATCTGCAGTTGTTGCTACTAAGAAAAGAGCTAAATAATTAAAAACTTAAATATTAGCTTATAAGAAGGACAGCTTAGGCTGTCCTTCTTTTGTTGTATAGAACTGCTGCCAAATACATTTGTCACCCACAAAACTTTAGTTTGTTAAAAAACTGTCAACAGAATACCTTTAATTTAAAGTGAAGCCTATCCTACTGCATACTTAGGCTATGGAACAAATGATATTTGTATTAAAAACTGAAATACTATAATATTTCTGCAATATGTCTGCTGAGTAATTAATGCGCTTAAATTAAAAATTATTTTACCAAAAGTTTATAATATAGATTTACTGTTTTACCAGATATTTATAATGTAAATTTATAGTTTTGATAAAATACTATCTTGAAATTTAAAAAATATAGTATATAATTATTATGAAGATATAATGCGAAGTGAAAATCTACACTGTTTACATATATTGCCATAATATTCTCTCATTACATAAAAATAAAAATATGTTATTGTGAGTATTTATAAATGTTTAAAGACATTTTGGGAACTTATTAAATTTACTATCTATGCGAGGGTTGAAAATCTAAACACGTTTTATATTAAAATTTTTAATATAAAAAAATTTTGGAGGTAGATTATTATGAAGAAAATTGTGGGTGCTATAGCAGCAACAGCTATAGCGGCGTCATTGGCGCTTAGCACCACAGTAGCATCTGCGGAGAAGTATTATACCATACCGTTTGATCCTGCTGAGTGGGGCACATGGATGGTTGGCAGTCCTAAGCTGGATGAAACTACGGATTTGGCGGCAGAGGAGCTTCCCGGCGGAGCAGGCATGAAAGTTTGGTTCCCGGAGACGGCAACACAGCAAATTCCTAACTTCCTGCTCAACGTAGGTGCTGGAATTGTTGAGGTACAAGAAGGCGATGATCTGCACATCGACGTAACACTCGATGGCGAGGACGGCGCA
>CAJFJP010000184.1 GCA_904384255.1 Candidatus Timburyella stercoris | reverse complement strand
TTGGAAACACTTGCTGTCAGAATGAAACAATACTGTGAAAATGCTATGATAGTCGCCAATTACTTGAAAAAATCCCCTTATGTTGAGCGTGTGATTTATCCGGGGCTTAAAAGCGATGAGAGTTATCCTCTGGCTAAAAAATACTTAAAAGGGTGCAGCGGCGTTATCTCCTTTGTCATTAAGGGCGGTAAGCAAACTGCAATGCAATTTATGAATACATTAGAGCTTGCATCAAATGAAGTCCATGTGGCGGATATTCGCACCTGTGTCCTCCATCCTGCCAGTGAGACCCACAGGCAGCTCACAGACGAGCAACTAGTAGACGCAGGAATTGAGAGCGGTATGATACGGCTTTCTGTGGGGCTTGAAAATACAGAGGATATTATTGACGATTTGGAAAAGGCGTTTTCCAGACTGGACCGTCAGGAGGTGGATCAAAATGAACTGTCAGATTGAACCGGCAGTCTCGGCAATCGGTGTGAAAACAGTTTTTGGCTGTGTGGAAGGCATCACGAACAGCGGTCTGCCTTCGACGTGGGAGAAGGAACGAAACGCCCGGCTGGCACGGCTGCTGGAACGATATACCGACTTGGCAGTACATGAAGATCCCATTCTGGAAGGGTATCACATCCTGCATGACCGGGCCGGCGTCAAGCGGCGAAAGAACATTCCGTCCAGCGAAAATCTCATCAAATCGCTGCTGAAGCATCGGGATATGCCCTTCATCAGCCTTGTGGTGGACATTTACAATATCATTTCGATGGATAGCAAGCTGTGTGTTGCCGCACATGACCAGGACAAAATCGAAGGGAACCTCACTGTGCGCTTTTCGGACGGGAGCGAAACCTATGTCCCAATCGGACAGGATCATCCCGTTGCCATGAATCCCCACGAGTACTGCTACTGTGATGATTCCAACGAAGTCCTTTGCAGGCTGGAGATCCGACAGGTGAATAAAACCAAAATCAGTGAAAATGTAAAGAATGTCCTGTACATCATTGAGGGGAACGATGCCACCGAGGACGATTACCTGAAGAGCGTTATGGAGGAAATCATAAAGACAACCATTCAATATTGCGGTGGTCACGGTTCTCTCGTAACACCTTGCATACTGCCCCAATCTGGAAAAGAGAGAGGAGATTTTTGATTATGAAACGAGTTTACAACTTTTCTGCGGGTCCTGCCATATTGCCGGAACCGGTTTTACAGGAAGCCGCCGATGAAATGATGGATTACAAGGGCAGCGGCATGTCCGTTATGGAGATTAGCCATAGGTCTGCACTGTTTCAGTCAATTATCGACGAAACGGAAGCAAATTTAAGAAAGCTGATG
This sequence comes from Candidatus Timburyella stercoris, assembly GCA_904384255.1. GTDB lineage: Bacteria > Bacillota > Clostridia > Oscillospirales > Acutalibacteraceae > Timburyella > Timburyella stercoris. The sequence continues at coordinate 4,128 of CAJFJP010000184.1, read as the reverse complement.
AATATTCCTGACAATTATGAAGTCCTGTTTTTACAGGGCGGCACTTCGCTTCAATTTGCTATGATCCCCATGAACTTCATGCGCAACCGCAAAGCGGATTATATTCTGACCGGTTACTGGGCGAAAAAAGCGTATCGGGAGGCAACGCTGTTCGGTGACATCCATGTGGCGGCATCCTCCGAAGATCGGAATTTCACATATATTCCCGATTGCAGTAATTTGAATATTGCGTCGGATTCTGATTATCTGTATATGTGTGAGAACAACACGATTTACGGAACAAAATTCCACGCAAGGCCTGACAGTAAGGGAAAACTTTTGATAAATGATATTTCGTCTTGCTTTTTATCTGAGCCGATGAATGTTTCAGACTATGATATGTTGTTTGGCGGTATTCAGAAGAATCTGGGGCCTGCCGGTCTGGTCATTGCCATTATCCGTAAAGACCTGATTTCAGAAACGGTTCTACCCGGTACGCCAACTATGCTGCGTTACAAAACCCATGCGGATAAAGGTTCTATGTACAATACGCCACCAACCTATAACATTTACATTGCTGGCAAGGTGATTAAATGGATTCAGACTCTCGGTGGTTTGGAGAAAATGAAAGAAATGAACGAGGCAAAAGCGGCTCTCCTTTATGATTATTTAGACAAAAGCGACATGTTTTACGGATTGGTTGATAAAGGCAGCCGTTCAGTGATGAACGTTACTTTCCGTACCGATTCCGCCGAACTGGATGCCGCTTTTGTGAAAGCTGCCGCTGAACACGGCATTGTAAGCATCAAAGGCCATCGGGCCATTGGTGGTATGCGGGCAAGTCTTTACAATGCCATGCCTATTGAGGGTGTTCGGTATCTGGTTAATTTTATGGAAGCATTTGAGAAAAATGGAGGGCAATATGCAAAATAGCGATATTTTCAGCAATGACAGCACCTATATCGCTCATACGTATAATCGCTTTCCGATTGCTATAGAAAATGGTCATGGTTCATCAGCGACCGATTTTGACGGAAAGCAGTATATTGATTTCGGAAGCGGTATTGGAACAAATTCTCTCGGTTTTTGCAACAAAAAATGGCTCAGTGCGGTTACAGCACAACTAAAAAAAGTACAACACACTTCCAATCTTTTCTATACGCAGCCCGCCGTCGCTTTAGCAAAACGACTTTGTGAGGAAACCGGGTACCATAAAGTTTTTTCGGCAATTCCGGTGCGGAGGCCAACGAGGGTGCTATTAAGATTGCAAGAAAATTCGGCACACAAAACAAAGGTGAGCATTGCAATTACATTATTACACTTGAAAATTCCTTTCACGGCAGAACAATCACTACACTTGCTGCAACGGGACAGGATGTGTTCCACCAATATTTTACACCATTTACCGAGGGCTTTCGATATGTTCCTGCCAATGACAGGAATGCGCTTGCCAATGCAGTTGATAATTCCGTTTGTGCAGTTATGATCGAGTTGGTGCAGGGAGAAGGGGGTGTTGTAGCATTAGACAGGGAGTATGTAAAATATGTTGAACAGCTCTGCAAAAAGAATGGTATTCTGCTGATCGTCGATGAAGTACAAACGGGTATCGGCAGAACGGGAACTCTCCTGTGCTGCGAGCAGTACGGGATTCATCCGAATGTTATCACACTCGCAAAAGGCTTGGGAGCAGGGCTTCCTATTGGAGCAATCCTCATGGATGAGCTTACGGAAAATGTCTTTCAGCCCGGTCAGCACGGTTCTACTTTCGGCGGCAACCCTGTTGTCTGTGCCGGTGCAATTGAGGTAATGAATCAGGTTTGCGATAAAAAATTCCTTTCAGATGTAAGGTCAAAGGCACGATATTTGAACGAACAGATTATATCGCTGCGGGGCGTTATAGAAGTCTCCGGCTTAGGACTTATGATTGGCATATCGCTTGAAGAAGGATTAAATGCTCAGAACATTGCCAAACGCTGTGTGGAAAATGGCCTGCTCATATTGACTGCTAAGAAAAATTTGCGTATTCTGCCGCCCTTAAATATAACGCTTGATGAAATTGACAGGGGTATGTCCATACTGCGGCACGCTTTAATGAGTAAAAAATAGTATGCGCACTTTCTCCGAAAAGTATTCAAAAACTTATTCGGGAAGCATTGGCAAACAGTTGTTCTGCAATGTATAATAAAGTACTCTCGCAGGAGAGGAACAACTGAATATCTTTCTTCGCAGATTTTGGATAGACGGCTGTGAGCCGGACAACGCCTGAGGTACGCTAAGAGAAAGTACCGCCGCTTCTGAATTGCCCCCAACTGTCGGCAGTCAGATAAGCGTAAAGGACAGTTTCGACTTTGAATTTCAAAGCCGGTTACATGAATGCGAAGCCATCACCGCAAGGGATAAGTCTATCCTTTTGCGGGGAGTCGGTACGCATTTGTGTGCCGGCTTTTTTGTTGCCCGAAAGCCGACTACAGCTGAATGACCGGCTGGATGGAATATGATTTTGCCAAGACCTCTTGTTTGAGCAGAGAGAGCGAAACAACGCTGCGGTGAGACTCCGGGGCAGGGATAGAAAAACGACATTCAGACAGACCGGCAAAACACCCACGGGAAAGACAAAATCTTCGGGGCCCCGAAAAGTCGCAAGACTTTTTGGGGAGAGGATGAGCAGCGGAATGAATGAGTTTTCATGCCTGCACGGAAACGAATGATATGAAGCTTGTGACGACGATGTCTCATACCGTAACGTAACAAGCAGGGAAACTGTATTGGCAGTTTCCGCCCCAATTGGCTTTGAGAGCCAATTTCACTTTAGGGGGCACCCCTAATACCCCTTAAAAAATCAAAGAAAGGACTGATGTTATGAACGAAGTTAAAAATAAAAATCTGTTTATTCGTGTCAGTGAAAAAGAGAAAAATATGATTGAGCATAACGCTGAAAGGTGTGGTCTCTCCGTATCAGAATATCTCAGGCGGCGAGCTTTGGGATATATGCCAAGAGCTGTTTTACCCGAAACAACAATTTCATATTCCTTGCCCCACATTTGTCTTGCGGTTTCCAAACCGATTTTGTGTGCTTCTTCGGGAGTTACTTCGCCCGTCTGAAAGCTCTGATACCCGTGATACGCCACATTGCCGCCTGTTTTGCCGAAGCGCTTTTTCGTTGCCGTCATACGCTCATAGGCTCTTTTGGCGTTGCAGTTGATATCGCTGACATACATACGCTCATCGGTCTTTTTATCATTTGATACATACTGCAAGGCGGCGTAGAGATTGCTGTCCACATACCTTTTGTCGTTGTCATCATTCATTTTCTCCTTTCCGACAAAAGGGCATAGCAAAGGCATATTCATCCTACTATACCCTGTTGCCTTTTTCTACTGTGCGATGGTTAAATCAGCTTTTCGGACAAAATCAGTTCCTTAAACTGCTCCATTACGCATTGCCTGCCTTTGGGATTAAAATGCGTGGAAATTTCCTGTCGGTCTTAAAGGATACGGAGTTTACCACAAAATGATTATGGAGATTATCGGTATTGAGGTGAGTGGAGCACATGGCGGAGAACGGAGAAATCAGCACCATTATTGTGAAAGACCTATCCCGTTTCGGGCGTGAACAGGTGGAAATGGGAAGATTGACGCAGGTGGTGTATCCGTCGCTGGGCATCCGCTTTATCGCCATACAGGAGAGAGTGGACACCTTAACCGGCGACGGCGTGGAGATGATGCCGTTCCACAATATTTTCAACGAGTGGTATGCGGCGCAGACCTCTAAGAAAATCCGTGCGGTGTGGCAGTCAAAAGCAGATAACGGCAAACGGGTATCTTCTTCTGTTCCGTTTGGATATATGAAAGATCCGAATGATAAAGAGAAATGGCTGATTGACGAACCGGCCGCCGAAGTGGTACGCAAAATCTATGCTCTCTGCCTTGCAGGGCGTGGCCCGTCACAGATTGCGAGGCAGTTGGAGAAAGAGCAAATCCTTGTTCCCTCTGCCTACTATGAATCTATCGGCAGAAGTCACGCACAGAAAGTACCGGCGAATCCGTACTGTTGGGATCAGAAAACCGTTGTCGGTATTCTTGAAAACAGGCAATACACCGGCTGTGCGGTGAATTTCAAGACAACCACCGTCAGCTACAAGGTGCATAA
>CAJFJP010000183.1 GCA_904384255.1 Candidatus Timburyella stercoris | reverse complement strand
TATTATAATATTTCAGAGAGTTATATCATTATTTAGTATGAAAATCAATTGATTTGCAGAGTAAAGCTGCCTTTTCTCTTAGTTCTTATCTCTAATCTTTTATCGGGAAATGACAATTTGAGAGAAGAAATAAAAAAGAGGAAATAAAAGTGAAAAGTACAAAAAAACGGCAATCTTCTTGTAGAAAATTGTCGTTTCTTTCTGGAAGGGATGGACAATTTAGATGTCCTTTTCAGCGCGAGCGCATTGCTTGGGAAAAAGAAAAGAGTCTGAACGCGAACTGCATCCAGACTCAGTCTGACTTTGGTGACCGAAATTACTGTCGCTGTCACCATAGAATATACCCACACTGAAAATAGAACTAAAACCTGAAAGGCCGTTGCTTTAGAGGCTCCATAATGGGCTGTCGCTTATTATGGAAGCCGCTTGCCCAAAAGAATCAACGGAACCTCCATTTCTTCGGTCAACGAAGTGTGATGTCCCTTAAATCTTGTAGTATTTGGAGTGAGAAGCGCCTGTTTATGAGTATAGGTGCCGACCGCAAGATAGTCGCCTAGAAAATCCGCCTTATCTCCTCTGTTACCAAAATACCCTTTTGTGACCAGTTCAGAAGATTTAAATAAAATAAAATCTTCTCCGTATTTGTCCTGAAAATACTGTTCAAACACCTGCTCCCGGCCTTTCTTAACCAAAAAAGCAGGGGCTCTTCCTTCCATGAACGGATAAATCTCCAGCAGATTCAACAAGACCTCATCCTCATACAGATTCACGTAACCTGAAACATCTATCTGTCCATGATCGGCAGAAACGATAAACAGGGTATCTGCCATAGATTCGTGGAGAGTCTTCAACTTACAGGAAATTTCCTGGATGCTGCACCGCGCCTCTGGACTGGTAACACCATATTTGTGCATGATAGAATCCAGTTCCGGGTAATACGCATACACAAATTGCTTTCCGGATTTCCGACAGCTCTCTTCGATAGCTGACCAAAATTCCTCAGCAGTTTGGAAGAAACGATTTCGTTGAGGATAGGTGACATGAATATAGGGTGGAAAAACAGTGTTGATAGAGTAGTCGCCATTGGCATGATCAAAATAATAGTCTGCCATTCCCAGGGGATAGTCACTGAAATCTACCGCTTCATGGGTAGCAGAATCACGTCCTAGATAAACATCCACATTTTGGTGGAGTGCGGCAAAATGCATGCTCCAACCAAACCAACCGTGCTCAAGAGGCAGTTGGTTGGTCAGCAGGGAAGTGGTAGCGTTTGTCGTGGTGGACGGAAAGGTGGAAAAAAGAGTCTGACGAAGATTTTGAAATAAAAAATCTGTCTCGTCGAGGTTTTTCCGGAGCGGATAAACACCCATCCCATCAAAACAAAGAAAAACAATATTTTGATATCCTTTACAGAGTTCTTCTTTCAAAATCGGAAGGGTTGGATTTTGGTTGGGCGCACCGAGAAATTCTGCAAGCGTAGCAGAAATGTTAACAATACTCTTGCGAAAATCCGGTACAAGTAATTTTTTCGTGTTTGTTTCGATTTTGTTTTCATGCTCATTCAAAATGTCCTTTTGTGCCTTCATAATCATCATTCCTCCTCCCAATAAATGAAATATTATATCAAAAAGGAAAATCAAAGGAATATAATATATCTGTTATTTCCTCTGGTAGTAAAAGTAAACAATTTAAAATACCGCCTCCAACACAGTGAACAAATTAATCAACTTACTAAGTGGATATGTTTTTTTGATGTTGGAAAAAATATCGGCATGTTACCAAGATCTTCTTTTTTAAAACTACTTAATTCGACAGTGACAAAGAAGGGAACAGAAATTTCAGGGCATCGATTGGTTGCCCCTGAACAACAGAATAAACACTTACAAGAGATGTTTGATATTTCAAGGATTTGCCCATGTTGTCCAATGTCACCACGATCAGAAAAATTAAAAGCCACAGAAGAATTGGTTGGAAGATACTCTTTGGACTCAATTTGCACTTACTTAGATTTACCACGTGGAACGTACTATAACTATACTATAACTATATTAAAAACAAAAATAAAGTCAAAGTTGAAGATTTAAAGGATGAATTCTTTAAACCACTAATTCAGCAAGTCTTTGAAAAAAGTGGTGAGCGTATGACAGATGCACAGATTAGGCATCGGCTTCGACGAGATGGGTATGAGATTGGCTGTAAACGGGTTAAACACATGATGAAAGAAATGAAATTGATACCTTATAGTCAGAAACTGTAACGCCGCTCTTGTTATGAATCCAGGCATTTAAACTAAGAGGTCGTCCCAAGGGCCTGATGTTTCATAGCGATTTGGGTATACAATACACTGCCTATAGTTTCTACAAAATGCTTCAAGATGAAAGCATAGCGCTATCATTTTCCTGACCAGGCAATCCCTTGGACAATGCTGTCTCAGAATCGTTTTTTGCCACATATAAAAAAGAGGAACTCTATTGTAAAGAGTTCCTCTCCTATGAAGAGCTTGCTAAAGGTATAGCCGATTACATTCATTATTATAACACAGAGCGGCCACATAAAAGGTGAGAAGTATATTGCACCGGACGAATTTGGGGAAGATTACTACAAAGAAAAAGTTTAGGCAAGTCTGTAAAACTCAAAGATTTAAAACAGAAAATACTACCGGCTATTTGGTAATTTCACAAATAAAATGTACCAAATTCCGGTAGTACTCCAGTCAAGTTTTATATAAATCGGCTTGCGCTTTCCACATTCTAGCATACTCCCCGTTTTCTTTGATTAGAGTTTCATGATTTCCACTTTCTATAATCTCTCCATTCTTTAAAACAATAATAAGGTTTGATTTTCTTGTAAGTGCTAGACGATGCGAAACCATTATTGCTGTTTTTCCATTTGAAGCACTCAATAATGAATGGTATATCAAACTTTCTTGAAGGGGATCAATTGCACTTGTAGGTTCATCAAATATGAGCAAATTAGCTTCTTTTAACATGGCTCGCAATATCGCTATACGTTGCTTCTGCCCCCCTGATAGTTCTATACCTCCAAATTCTAATCCGTACAAGTTTTCCTTCTGACTTTTCAAATCTGATAAACCTATAGCATCAAGAGCTTCATCTAGTGTATTACTTTCATCACTTTTTCCGAATAATATATTATTCACAATGCTCACGCAATAACAATTAAATATTTGTGGGATATAAGATGTATTATTCAACAAGCCGTCTTTGCTCAAAAAGTTATCTATCTCTAGATATCCTTTTGTGGGCATTAAAAATCCCAAAAGTATTTTTGAGAGGGTAGTCTTGCCGGATCCGTTTTCCCCTACAATAGAAATGAAATCACCTTTCTTAACTGTCAGATTGATATTCTTAAGAGCCCAGGAATTTGTCCCAGGATATTGATATGAAATGTTATTAACTACAATAGCTTTATCTGCTCTTTTTTCTATCATTTTCTTCTTATCTTGGCTTCTGTCAGTAGTTTTTTCAAGAAACGCAAAATAGGGTTTTACCATGATTGCAAATTCTGATAGATTGCCAAACAAAGCAAACAATTGATTGAAGAGCTGTGTTATTTGAGAAAAAGTTAATATTGTCATTGAAAACTCAGCTAAGCTGATTTGTTGAGCAATATATAAACTCGTCATGCTCCAATAGGCTCCAACTGTCCCGGCAATCCTAATTAGGTTAAAGAAAATGGATACAATCAAGATTTTCAATTGCGCACTTTGCTCTATCTGCACTATTGTTTGACGACTTTTTTCCCATTTATTGAAGATGAAGTCAAAGCAGTTTAGCACCTTAATTTCTTTTATATGTTCTGGTTTAGTAAGAAATTTTACATATTCGTCCTCTTCCTTTTGCTTTTGTGTATTAGTATATAGTAAATATTTTTTTTGAACGACTTGATATATATTGTCTGCTATGGGAGAGATGATCGCCAATACTAAAAATAAAATCAAAGTAGGATGTATTGAAAAAACAATACCACCTATCAAAAAAATACCAATAACAGTAGAAATGATTTCAACAATAATTTGATAAACCCTAAAAATATTAATACTGGCATTTTGGGCTCTTCTTGTTTCATTTACGATTTCAGGTAAAAGATAATCTTCTAAATCTAATTTGGAACATACATCGAAAAAATTGAGCTTCATATGCTTTTCAAATTTTAATAATGTTCGATAATTCAAATAATAGTGATTATAAAAATTATATAAACTTTTTTGAACAAAATTTAGAAAGCAATAGCAAAATATAATCAAAATAGCAACATAAAGAATGTTTAGGTTCCCAATGAGGGAATTGTATGAATAAAGAATAAATGCCGGCAATACGGAAAGGAACACTGATATAAGAATCAGCAGAACAGAGTCAAAGGGACACACTTTAAAGCATATTCTAATACTTCTTATTATAATACTTTTATTCATACCAATTCATTTGCTCCTCAAACATATTTTTATAGAGTCCATTGTTTTTTTTCATTAACTGTCCATGTGTTCCTATTTCCGCTATATTCCCATTATTTAAGACAATAATTTCATCAACATTCTTAACAAAACCCAATCTGTGAGTAATGAAAATTACTGTCTTGTTTTTTAACAGCTCGTTATAAGTATTAAATATCCGTATTTCTTCGATAGGGTCTAAACTAGCAGTTGGTTCATCCAATATGTAAACATCCGCGTCACTCCACAAAATGCGTGCAAGAGCAACACGTTGCCACTCTCCACCCGATAACTCCTCTCCACCCTCTGTTAAGGTAGTCAATTCAGTATCATCTCCTAATTTCATTGTGCTAATTCTATTTTTTAAACCCGATTTTTCCTCTATTTTAAGTATTCTCTTATCTTTAGAATTGAACTTTTCAGACAATGTTATATTTTCTTTTAATGTCGCAGGATATCTATTGAAGTCTTGAAATAAAACAACCGGTCTGCTGGTGTATGTAATATTTCCAGACATAGGTGAGTACAGCCCTGAGATTATTTTTGCCAGTGTCGTTTTTCCGCTTCCATTTACTCCGACAATAGCATACTTTTTGCCTTTTTGAAACGAGAAACTAACGTCATTTATGATCATTTTCTCATTTGTTGGATACTTGAACCGAACATTTTTGATTGATAATACCGAATCATCCAAAAGATGGGTATAGACACCTGTAATATGGTTTTCTTTTTGTTGGAAGAAAGAAATAGTATCCATCTTTATTTTTTTATACTTAGTAATATTCTCAAACGTCGCAATGCCAGTGGAAATATCACCCATTAAGGATAACATATAGCCTATTGCAGATATAAACAGACCTATTGTAATTTGGTTTTCTCTGTAAGCAAAAAACAAAATTAAAAATGCAAAAAAGGAATAGATTAAAAATATTATATCAGTGATTAACTCCAACTTAATGCGTTTACCGCCTAGCTGACTGTTCTTTTTACTCGCGATATTAAATTCCTTATTAAATTCATGTGAAAAATAAGGCAAATATTTGTACACTTCTTTTTCTTCAATATATTCTTTATCGGAAAGCACTTTTGCTATATAATTATATTTTCTAGTGTTCTTAATGTAAGTTTGCCAGTAATCATACATCAATACAGAAAGTCGACCATTAATAATGCAGGACACGAGTATAACAATTAGCAAAAGAACAGATAATCCAATCAAAACACTCAATGAAATTTGATTGCACAGTAAAATATATAATCCCATTATTCCAAAGACTGCATTGGAAATACTTTCAATTGATAAAATAAAGTCCTGCTCTTGTGTAATGGTTCCTTTCACTTTATTAAGTTCTTCATTGTATTCGGAAGTTTCTAAAATAGAGAAAGAAAATGCAAAAATGGTTTTCAATAGTGAGGCCATATATACTTTCTGTTTTTTCGAATAGCTTCTTTGCAGCACAAAATTTTTAGTTAATTTGAGTAACGCTGACAATAACCAAATCGTTCCGAGTTTAATTACATATTCAAAACTTGGAGTATCAATAAGATGTTTTGTTATTGTAGTTCCAAGCAGATTTGCTATATTTAATATAGCTGATATGGAAATACAAAAAAACATAATTCTATAGATCTTTTTCAAAAATATACACCCTTTAACAACGATAGATTTTGGAGATGTCGGTATTACACAATTTCATTATAGAAATTCTGTATAGTGAAATCAAGTGAATCGCCAAATAACGACTGGGCATTATCGTAATTTTCATTCTGAATAAACTCAATAAATTTATGTTTTCCATAAGTTTTTATGAGATAACCCACAAAGGCACCAGCATAATAATAAATGCCTTTTACATTTTCCAAAATCAAGTTGGTATCATTCCATACTTGTACTACATCCAAATTAGGAAGAGCACTTTTGTATTTCCTTATAAATTCAATAAATGTATTTTCATCGTCAAAAAATGTTGCAATGCCTTCATCAATAAACTTGTTACGATTCATATTTTTATAAATGCTATTAAATAAAATATGTGCAATCTCATGCCCTTTAACATCATGTAGATATGTATGAATTACTTTTAAACCATTATCTGAATAACTTAACGAATTACCAATGGAATCCTGCCTTTGAGAGTAAATATAAATATCAATTTTCTTACAAAGATTGAGTTCTCCAATAAACTCGGATATGCGCGCAAAAGCTTTTATGCTTTTTAAGATAAATAACTTTTTATCAACCGCACTGATTTTATCGACGAAATGAAATATGAAATTTTTTGTTTCTCTTATATCATCGAGAGGAGGAAAGAGTAGTTTGTTCCATAAATCACTTTCTTTATCATTTTTTTCCGTTCCCAAATCAAACAAAGATTGCGCCATATCATATTTGCCTAAAAGATAATTAGACACCCCCAAATACCGATATATTTTCCCAATATACTGATAAAATTGCTTTTGATTAATGCTCGTTAAACACTCAATTGCCTTTGTAGCCATCCCCATTTTTGTGAAAACAAAGCCTGTATATAACTTTAGCTCGTCTGTTTTTTCTTCCTGAAACGTATTAAACAAACGGATTATCTCTTGATACTGCTGCATATCGTACATTTTTTTCAAGTTATAGTCTTTCATGACTTAGGCTCCATACGAATTGCTTTTTTAGATAGGATAGCATACACTTTTTGCATCACCTGAGGAAAGGAGCGATAAGAATCAACAACTAAGGAAATACACATTTTAGCTATCTCTTTCATGACATTACAGACCCGATCATCCGGCACCCAAGGAGAATCATTATTTAAATAGGCATGATAAAAACAATCTCCACCACACAAGTATTTAGCCCAGCACCTCTTGCATTTTTTGATATTATCATTTCTTTTGCGACTAAAATCATTGTAGGTTTCATTTAAACCATCATAAATATTACCAATACAATATTCCTCTATCCCTAAAAAGCTATCACAAGGATATAACTTGCCTTCAGGGGATATACTGAATTTGTTTACTCCCGCATTACATCTCCTGGTAACACCGGACTGAATGATAACTCTTAGCAATATTTTCCCATATGTGTCATTCTCATTACAAATACTTAAAAATTCTTCTAGTCGTTTTTGCTCAATAAGTAAAAATAAATAATTTGTTAATTCATCGTATAATTGTATCGTTTTTTCATCCGATAGGCGGATAAGGTTATTGTTGCTCCATGCAATTTTCATCTGCAAATTCTGAAATCCTAATTGATAGGAGTTGTTCATAATATCCACTAGGCTTCTAGTGCTGGATGTTATGACTGCACAATTCCAAAGATTTTTTATGTTTCGAGATAGAGCTTCATCATCTTTTATTTCTAAAACTTTATTTACTACTTTTTTATATGTGCCATTTCCGCCTAAATCCACTCGATTAGCATCATGGATATCTTCAGGGCCATCAATACTAACGCCTAGATTAAAATGTTTCGAATCCAAATATTGCAATATTTGTTTGTTTAATAATAAACCATTTGTGCATAACCAAAAAAGAGCATTTTTACCGTGCTTATCTAATGTGTTAGAAAGAATATCAACCATGTTTATAAGCAATTCAGTATCATAAAGGGGTTCACCGCCACTTACAAAATCGACTCTACAAAATGAAAACGAAAAATTGTTGCAGAAATAGTCAATTGCATCATAGATTATATTAGATGGCATCGTTCTATTTTCTTTCTTTCTGCCTGAATAACAATACTTACAATTCATATTGCATCCCAAAGTCGGTATCAATGAAATATTTAATTCGCGAAAGCTATTTTCTACACTAAAATTATTATTATGAAATAAAATATCCTGCTTTGCAAGGGCTTGTATGTCTTCAAAACCTTCTAGGTCTGTCAGGGCATCTATTTCGATATCGTTTTTATTAACTTGTAGCGTCTGCAAAGTTGAATAAACAGTTTGACTCAACTGCACTGGTATAATACGAATTGTGTCAATAGCATAATAATTCCCGTTTCTAGTAAAACAATAATAATTTGGCGTCATTTTATACCTTCTTTTCATTTAGGCAATTATTGATTACATCGACAACTTGCCCAATAGTCAAAATATCATCAAACGTTAAAAGCTCATCTGGCCACTGTATATCAAATATTTCTTCTAGTTCCACAACAAGCATAACACCATCTATAGAAGAGAATTCTAGACCAGTTTGAAATAGCTGAACATCTTCAGAAAAAATAAAATTTGCATCAGCATTAGAGGTGCCTAGGATTTTTTTAATGGTTTCAATGACTTTTTTAAAGATTTCATTACGTTCCATTTGCTTCTCCTTCTAATATAAATAAGGAAGAGCCGCCATTTCAAACTCTTTACAAGATCGGCTTCCATTTTTAGCTCGATAAAGGACACAGCCGCCAAAACAATCTGGTAGTTTTTTGCATTCTTTACATTTCTCATCAAAAAAACAATTTGAATATGAATACCAGCTAACCAATTTGTCAGCATCAAATTGAGGAAAGCCTTCTTTGTTAATCTTACCGATGCAAGCATTTTGAAAATTTATATCATTTATACATTTCCAAAGCGATAAATCGGGCATTATAAAGAAGAAATTAGTTCCGCTACATGATTCGCAAGCTTGATAATAATAGGTGTTACGGACAATATCAAATCCCATATCAATAGCTATATCCAAGAAGGGTCTCAAATCACAGAATTTATTAATATTGGTTTGTTTAAAACTATCAGTATTATAAATTGGTCTAAAAAGTAATTTGATCCTGCTCCGAATTTGGGGATTAATATCGGATAATGTTGTTTTGACTTCATTGACTGTAACATTATTCAAGTTAATCCTCAAATTAAATTGGCAGTCTTTCGGAAGTATGGGGATGATTTCATTTATTTTTTTAATTAGCAAGTCGTACGATTCTTTACCGTTTTTAAATATTCTATTTTTGTCATGTACTTCTTTCCATCCGTCAATTGTTATTTGAATGGAACGGCATTTATAGTCAATTAACTTATGTACTATTTCTGCATCTAGCAATGCTCCATTCGTCACAATTGAAGAAAAATACGAAACATTGGGTAATTCCTTCTCTATGTATTCAAAATAATCAAATATTTGATTAGAAAACAATAATGGTTCTCCACCAAACAGGCTTACTTCTATCATTTCATAATTTTTGAAATTTTTCTCTGCAAACAACTTTAGTGTTGAAAAATAATCATTCAGGTTCGTTTTAAATAAACTCTCGGTTCCTTTAACTTTTTCAAAACAATAGGGACACTTGAAATTACAATCTAGGCCAGGCACTAAAACGATATTTAAAAATCTATTCCCATCAAAGAAGTTTTTGTGAAATAGATAATGTAGGGTTTCGAGTTCATCGGGTAATTCGTCTACCACCATGCCAATTTTTTTAAGAGTCGATATAATTTCGTTGTCATTGCTCTTTAGTAATTGTTGCATATCAAAGTCATCCGTAATGCTGATACTAGATTTGGTTAGTGCATTATATATTGTTTTGTTTCCATTAAAATCAATCAAGTGATTGTATTTACTTTCACGAAGCACTAAGGTCACACTCCCTATTAAATTTATATACACCGCGTATAGAGCGATTTATTTGTAAGCAGTATGGAGCAGATTGATCTACTCCATACTTTTTGGTTAGCAGCAGTTGCCCGTGCAAGTACATGCATCCAAAAGACTGGCAACTTCAGAGCCATTAACCTTTGAAGCTGATGTTTCGATAACTTTCTTCACTTCGACAGCAGCATCCTTGACAATAACAAATGTATTCATTACTAACCCTCCTTTCAACATTATATTATTATAATGATTCATAAAACCATTATTTACAAAATTATATACACTTTTAAACGCATAGTTCCAATTCAAGATGATTTATCGTTTTATTATTATATTTCACAGTTATTTTCTTCTTAAAAAAGTTGGCATCAATCAAAGTTGTGTGAAATTCGTCATATTCTCCAAAAGGATGTATTCCCAACTTCTGAAATGCATCATATGCAGAGGTATCGTAGATTTTTCCAAGCCAAGAAGAAGATATTCTCGAATCATTTATTGTTGTTATCATTGCTTTAATGCTATTTGCTGCTAACGCCGATAGGATTTCCTTATCTGAATATCCCCAAAGTGGACATCTTAGAGTCATTGAAGCATTAGAACACATAGTTGTATATATCTTATAAGCATGAATATCATATATCGTTCCCGTCACTAAACTTTTAACGGCGTCAATTTCAAAGCGCTTTAATTCTTTAGTTAAATAATAGATATATTGTTTTGCTCTCATGTCGCACCAAATAATTGAAAGAGGTATTCCCATAGCAAACGCTTGTTTTTCAATAACATCGATTTTTTGATGATGATTGCTTGAAACATCACTATCCATACAATGTATTAACGATACGGGATTGCCGGACTGACATGCTAAAGCTAAAGCCAGTCCGCAATCTTTACCACCGCTAAATAAACAAATAAATGGTTCACCTTTATCAAGTGTGCGTAATTGCTGTATGTCAAGCATTAAACTTTCCATAATCTATCCTTTCCGTCTAACTATGTGTATTAACCGATTTTAGATTTGAAATTCTGTATTGTAACATGTTATATCAATATTTAGTATCTATCTACTCTCTACATATCATGAAATTACCGACAATCACTTTTTTGGTGATACTCACCCAAATACAAAAGCGACACAAGGCGCAGTTACATACTGCGGTCCGTGTCGCTTTCAAAATCTGATATTATAAAAAATGAACAAAATAAACCTAGGGCACTATAATACCCATATTTATAGAATAAATTTTGAATATATTTCTGACGTGCCATTTATTATCACATCCTTTTGTTTACCTTCCTCATTTCCCATTAAAATTTTGCATATAATATCTTTTTATTTATAATATCATATATCTTTAAAATGTCAATATTTGTTTGAAAATTTTGTCTAATTATTATATTGCGATTTTGTCCTTATTTAAATATACGTGTGAATATATTTATGAGAAAAGTAGTCCAACCGCCGGGATCCATGAACAAGACGAAATTACTGGCACCTAGTAACTATGCGGGTTTCTGGACTGTTAAAAAAATCTTTTAAATCTGATACCTTTTTTCGAACCATCGAAGCGTCTTCCGTGATGTCGATTATTTATAAAAGAACAAAGGAGTTTTTCAATCCTGTGGAATGTTTGCAAACACAAAAAAGTCGACCATTCTTCCATCAACCATGATGAAATAATGATCGGCTTTTTTCTGTCGACAATTATTCTGCCGGAATATCTCCCACTTTTGAAAATCCTCCGATGAATCGAACCTCTATTTTATCTTTTGAAAGGATAGTCACTTGCTCCACAATTCTTCTGATAAACGTATCATCGAATTTCGTTAACGAGACGATATGGACATCTATCGCCTTGAGAATGTTGTCGAGTTGTTTTTGGCGGTTTTCATCGGTTGTTGCATCTTCTTCAGCTTGTTTTAGCTGCTCTGCTAACCGAGCCTTTTGCTCAGTCATCTCCTTAAACTTTTTTTCAAATAGCTCCGTTTGGGTACTTTGAGCAGCTAATGTTAAAAGATTCGCCATCCCATGATCGATGTCCTGAATCTTTTGACGGAGCGCTTCCGGATTGTTTTTTGCATCTTCAAATAGGATGATTTTTTTCTGTGCTTCCCGAACGGATTCTGCTATTTCTTCTTTGTTATGGAATACTGACTGAATACAGTTTAAAATGGCTTGGTGTAAAATTGGTTCCTTTAAACTTGGGGAATGTTTGCAATACTTGGTGCCAAATTCAAGCCGGTTTACGCATCGCCAGACATTTTCCTTTGTTCCGTCCCGTTTAATCCACATGGTTCTACGGTACATAGCACCACATTCCCCACAAACGGTTCTTTCCGATAGCGCATATTTGCTGGTATATTTCCCTCGACCTGACTTTGTCCTTCGGCAAGAAACCTTTCTTTTACTGCTGCGTCTTGCAATCTCCAATTGGACTTCCTGAAAAATATCTCTTGGGATAATAGCTGGGTGATTATCGGTAATGTAATACTGTTTGACTTCCCCTCTGTTTTTCTTTACCTTCTTTTCAAGGAAATCTGCGGTATATGTTTTTTGCAGCAGCACATCCCCAGCGTATTTCTCATTTTGCAGCATATTTCGGATTGTGGTTTTTGACCACGTTGGCTTTCCGGTTGGCGATAGGATGTGGTCAGCTTCCAGTGACTTTGCAATTTGGTCCGGGGTATCTCCACCGAGAAATGCGAAAAAAATTCGTGAAACAATGGCAGCCTGCTCAGGATCGATTTCAGGTTCTCCATCTTCCCCCGGTCGATAGCCTAAAAAGTTCTTGTACCGGAAGGCAAAATGGCCTTCCTTATACTGCCTGCGTTTTCCCATGGTAACATTTTGACTAATGGATTCACTCTCTGCTTGAGCGAAGGCACTAAACCATGTCAAATAAATTTCGCTGCTGACATCGCTTGTGTTCAGCCCTTCTTTTTCAAATTCTATGGTTACATTCAGGCTTTTCAGCAAGCGTATGTATTTGATGGAGTCCAGCGTGTTCCGTGAAAACCGGCTGAGCGATTTGGTGAATATCAAGTCAATTTTATGCCTTTGGCACTGCTCAATCATCTTCATAAACTCTGGACGAATGGTGTCTTTGGTTCCGCTGATTCCACGATCCGCAAAAATCCCGGCAAATTCCCATTCAGGATTGCTTTGAATGAGATCTGTGTAATAGGCAACCTGATTCTCAAAGCTGCTTTCTTGTTCTTCTTGCTCTGTGCTAACTCGACAGTAGGCGGCTACTCTTAATTTCTTCCTTTGAGTCTGTCCTTGAATAAAAGGGTTTTCGGGGATTTCTCTAATCACTTTGGTTTTTGCTGCTTTTTGCGGCATCGTCGTTTCTCCTTTCATGACTTAAAAGATTGCACCATTTTTGAGTTGTATCGTAACGGTTCCTGCTGGTGTTATCAGGATTTTATGAATGAATTTCTGCAGCACTTGAGGCTGAAAGTGCTCCATTGGCTGTAGTTTTGATAGTTCTACTATCAAATGTTCTGTTTCTTCTGAATCCTCGTTAGAATGACAGGCTTTATACTTTTCCTGTGCACACTGCTTGATGATTTCCAATAATCTTTTTGAGTCGGCTTTGGGGTTGCCAAGTTCACGATGGATCTCGTTTTCCAACCTGACGACTTGAACCGATAGGCAGTCAGCAGTCTTTTTGATCTTCCTTATTTTCTGCGGTTCCACAATCGCCTTGTTGATCGCGGATAAAACATTTAACATCAACTCCCTGTCTGGTAAATACCTTGTTCCCGTATGGCAGGAAGGGCATTTCCAGATGATATATACATTATCCCGGTGGTTGATTCGGACAAGTTTCTGTCCGCAGGTTTGGCAGCAGATAAGATCTCGTATTCCTCGCAAGGCCGGATTCAGACTTCCACCATAAATTTGAGCCTTGTTTTTTCTTAATCTCTGAACCTGCATAAACAGGTCAGAGGGTAAAATAGCAGGGAATTCTTCTGAAATATATTTTTCGCAGTCTAATATTCTGGCGATCATCGCCTTGTTCCAAACGGCATTTTCTCGGTACTTTAAACCCGATTGCTGCATTTCTTTTGCAAGTGTCTGCAGCGATGCGCCGTTCCGATAATTTTCAAAAATTGACTGTACAGCAGAGGCTTCTATTGCATCCGGTATAATGATTCCTTCATTTATCCGATAGCCAAAAGGCAGGTATCTCTTTTTCTTCATGTTTAACCTCCGCTTATTCGTTCTTCTTCCAATTCCAATCCATTGACAAGCTGGAATCTCAGCGTTTCATGCGTCACTGTAATACCGTGCACCATATTTCGGAACACCGATGCGGTAAATATCTGCATTGGGGAGTCTAATATCGTTAAAATGAGGCGGGTGTTATCAATATAATCTGCATACTCATTCGAATCACGATATTGTTTGAGTTCGGCTTTTAAACTGGATATCTTTTGGCTTAATTCATTCGATTGGGCTATAAAAAAAGCAGAATCAATGCACTCTTTTGCCCGCAAGCGGTGCAGAGTGTGATTCTGCTCTAATAGCCCAGCAATCTGTCTATTTAATTCCATGGCATCAGGATGAGCCATAAAATCCTTATCTTTTAGTTCTTCAAGCTGACGGAGGTAAACCCCAAGGATTTCTTCCCGATTTTCAGCCAACTTTTTATATAGAGTAAGGAAACACTGCTGTATTTCAGTTTCATTCAGGCTTTCCATGCTGCACAAGTGCTTCCCCTTAAAATGCTTCCTGCAGGTCCACAAAACACGTTGACCTTTTGCAATTCTTCTGCAGAACTTCGTTCCACATTCGCTACAGACAATCAAACTTGTAAACGGGTAATGTCCATTGCTTTGATGTCCATGCCGGTCTGATTTTTGTTTTAATAATTCTTGTGTTTTTTGGAATACCTCTTTGCTGATAATTGGATCGTGGGTATCTTCCGCATAATACTGCTTTTTCTGTCCACGATTTATCTTTTTTTGAAAAGGCAGAGAATCTGTTGTGTATCGCTTTTGAAACAGCTCGTCGCCCATATATCGTTCATTTGTAAGGATATAAAGAATACCAGTATAACTCCAAATAGGTTCGCCATTTAATTTTGGAATATGCTCTTTTTGCAATTCTGCGGCAATTTCTTGTATTCCCATTCCAGAGAGGAAATTACCGAATATTCTTCGAACAATTTTCGCTTCTTCCTGTTGAATGATGAGTGTTCCTTCCTCATCCAGTTGGTATCCGTAGGGTGCCTGTGACAATCGAAATGTTCCATTTTTCATTCGCATAACTACACCTTTTCGCATATTCTTCGATATGGAAATGGATTCTTCCTGTGCGAATGCGCTCATCATGCTGAGAAACATTTCATTGCTCATGCTTGCGGTATTGATATGTTCTTTTTCAAAATAAACCGTAACCCCCAGCTGACGAAGTTCCCTTACGGCTTCAATACAGTCTTGAGCATTACGTGCAAATCTGGAAACCGATTTGACCAGAATTCGATCAATTTTTCCTTGTCGGCAATCACGCATAAGACGGAGAAACTCATCACGCTTCAGCGCGCTGGTTCCCGTTATTC
This sequence comes from Candidatus Timburyella stercoris, assembly GCA_904384255.1. Taxonomy (GTDB): domain Bacteria; phylum Bacillota; class Clostridia; order Oscillospirales; family Acutalibacteraceae; genus Timburyella; species Timburyella stercoris. The sequence goes on along the minus strand of CAJFJP010000183.1, from coordinate 2,013 downwards.
CTTGATCCGCATATATGTCAACAAAGGTCCAGTCCTCATGCGCTTGAATGTACTTCGTATAATAGTTTACCTGTGAAGCAAAGGAATTACGCTGATCTGCGGAATCACTGCTGACGCGGGCATAGGCACATACCCGAAGCTTTTCAGCAGATGCAAAAGTTACTGGTTCGATGACTCGAATTTTCGGCATCCCTATGCCCCCATTCTTGCAGTAGTGCCGGTGCGACAGTAACGTCGGTCACCTTTGGTAAGGACAACACTACCACAAGAAAGAGGATAAAGCTATCACAACAACCACTAAATATAGTATTCTAAAACGCCGTACTTTTCGGCAATAGCAACATTGGCTTTCTCGCAGTTTTCTTTGGTAATAAGCCCTTGGATAAAAAGTTTTTTTAATGCGGAGAATGCCATATAATATTTGATTTCGTTAATGAGAACGGCTGAAGGTTCTTGGGGGTTATATGTAACTTGCATATAGCTGCCCCCTTTACCACGGAAGTGGGAGGCCCTTTTGGGCTGCTCTTTGGAAAAAGCGATTTTCCAGCCCTTTGAGGTAGAGCTCATACCGTAGGTCACTTTCGGTGGTGATCAGTACCGTATCGTGATCCTGCAGAAACTCTAATATTTGAATCAGGATGGCGGGATTGTGACTCAGACGAGTGAGATCCCGCACAAGAACAGCGCGGACAAAACCGCCCTGCACCGCCTGCATCATCTGCTTCAGACCCATGCGGGCCATGCTTCTGCCGGTCCCCATATCCTGAGAAGTACCCACAATAGTGTATTCCCGATGCTTGGCTTCACTTAAAAGGTTTCGCATTTGCTGGATCAGGACAAACATCCTTTTATCACTACTCCGGCTATATAGCCACATGGGGCGGTCCATATAAGGGTAAGCCATGGCTGGCTGTGTTTCTTTATTCATCTATGGTAATCTCCTTATTTCGTAAAATATAGTTTTTATCTGTCCCAGCCTTTTTTCATGTTCTTTTGCTGCTGTTTCAGAAGGTTCTCATACTCGGCATATCCTTTATCATCCAGTTCTTTCAGCCGTTCTGGATTAAAATGATATTCCGGATAAGCCACAAACCCACTTTGTTCTATCCGGCCTGTGGGGGAACCCAGTCCGTTCTTCTCGATCCATGGAAGAATGTCGCTTCCTAAATTGTTAACGTCAATAAAAGCACAGTCTTTTTCGATGGATTTCCCTAAATTCACGCTCAGATCTCCCCATGGCTCCGGCTCTCCCCGGCTCCAATCTACCAACAGCAACGCCAATTTCCCTCCGTTGTAATATGAGCGTACTTGTAGTTCCAAGGATGTCTTTTCTCCCATCCAAGACAGCTCCAAAAGGGCTTTTCCGCTGAGAATATCTTGATATTTCTTATCGCTGTACCCATCCCAGCGCAAATAATTCCAGTCCGGCTTTAGACATTCTTCGGAAAGTGCCAACTCTTTGGGTACGGTTTTTAATTCCGGGACAGGGATATCTCCCATCTGAACCTTGGCATAAACGGGAAGGAGCTTTTGTGATAAATACTCCTGATCGGGGCAAGTATCAATAAGTCCCATTTTTGCAGTTAAAAAGGATCGGTCATCTACAGTTCCAATAGCAGACATTTGTGCCCACTGGTGCTGCATCAAAAATGCTGTGATATTTTCGGGAGTCGCTTCAAAAAAGACAGCATCGTTTGGACTTGCCATATCGCTGGAAAGTCCTTGTAAATATTTTTGATTCATCTATGGTAATCTCCTTTATGGCATAAAATAATCCGGGCTTTTCTTTGCCCGGATGAATGCTTCCACATCTTCAATTTTTCTGGTGATATGAAGTGGAGGCAGGGTTTCCAGAACAGCTCGGTGATACCGTTCTCTGGGTGCTGCCCGGTAATCTAAAATACTGACAACACAGGTATCGGTTTCAGTACGGATGGCCCGCCCGAATCCCTGCCGCAGTTTTACCTGCATATCCGGAATAATGACAGCCCGGATATAATCCTGCAGGGTGGG
>CAJFJP010000182.1 GCA_904384255.1 Candidatus Timburyella stercoris | reverse complement strand
TGGCTGTACCTCCTGAAATGAAAATGCTCTAAGTGACTGCTTCACTAACCATGACAAAAACCATGATTAAGAAGTCACTTAGAGCATACATCTCCAGAGATATGCAAAAGAATTCCTTAAAAGAATGGACGCATATGGCTTTTACCATGAAATGATTTATCAAAATCGTTTTGTAATGTCAAGCCCAATGAAGCTTGTTGAAGCAGATTTAAAAGACCGTTTGATAAATTATAACAACAATGAAATAGACATGTGGTGCTTGGGAAATGCTGCAATGGAGATGGATAATTTGGGAAACTGTATGTGCGTTAAAGTAAATAATCAACGCTCACGTCGTATAGACGGCGCGGTATCACTAATAATTCTATACGAAGTTTACAGACGATATCGCAGTGAGTTCGCTAAAAATTTGAGGTGATAGATTGGGCTGGATTACGGATTTTTTTAAAGGCCATAAGAAAAAAGAAAATCAGACATATGCAAAAATGCTTGACGGCACCACACCTGTTTTTTCCCAATTTGGGCAGGATATCTATGCTTCTGATGTTGTACAACAGGCTGTACTATGTATTGTAATGGAATTAAAAAAATTAACGCCACAGCATGTGAGAAAAGCAGGTGCAAACGAAATTCCTGTGGACAGCGAGCTGCAAAGAATATTAGATAATCCAAATCCTATAATGACGCAAAGTGATTTAATAGAGAAGATATTTTGGCAATTATTTTTAAATTATAATTCATTTGTAATACCTACATATGAGACAACAAAAGGTATCCACGGAGAAAAAATAAAAAAATATACCGGACTTTGGCCAATACAGCCAATACAGGTTGACTTTTTGCAAGACACAAGCGAAGAGTTATATATTAAATTTACATTTTCAAACGGCTATACAACAACATTAAAGAGGTCTGATGTAATTCATCTGAAGTATCGTTTTAGCGTTAATGAGCTTATGGGTGGTAATTCCGCAGGTCAACCCGACAATGCTGCTTTATTGAAAATATTACAGCTTAACAATACATTACTGGAGGGCACTGGCAAAGCATTAAAAAGCTCGTTTGCAATAAATGGTGTTATCAAATATAATACCTTGCTTGATGACGGAGTAATGGAAAAAAACATCGCTGACCTTGAAAAAAAGCTTCGCGCCAATGAAAGCGGCTTTTTAGGCTTGGACATTAACGGCGAGTTTATTCCTATCAATCGTCAAATAGCTCTTGTAGATGATGCGACACTAAAGTTTATAGACGAGAAAATTTTAAGGCAATTTGGTGTGTCGCTTCCTATTTTAACAGGAGATTATACAAAAGCACAGTATGAGGCTTTTTATCAAAAAACCCTTGAGCCGCTTATAATATCAATTTCACAGGAATTTACAAAAATCTTGTTTACCGGACGCGAACGCGGTTTTGGTAACAAGATTATTTTTTATCCTCATGAGCTTATATTTATGGATACTGCCCAAAAGCTTGAGATGATACGTCTGCTTGGCGATTCAGGTGCGCTTTATGAAAACGAAAAACGTATCGCATTTGGCCTAAAGCCGCTTGCTGAGTTAGACGGTGTGCGTATGCAGTCGCTTAATTATGTTGATGTGCAAAACGCCGCCACATATCAAGTGGGCGAACAATCCGCAGAAAGCAACGATGCAATAAATGGAGATGAATTAAATGGGTGAATTGTTTAGACGAAATTACACTTTTGAAATAAGAGCCGGACAGGATGAAAAACATGGTTCTGTTCTCACTGGTCGTCCAATAGTGTATGAAAGCAAGACAGACTTAGGCTGTTTTGCAGAAATAATTGAGAGAGGCGCACTTAAAAACACTGATTTAAAAGACGTGCGCTTCTTGGTTAACCATGATACTAACAAAATTCCTCTTGCCCGTTCAAGAAGAAATAACGAAAATTCTACAATGCAATTAACTGTCGATAACGACGGTATGGCAATTCGTGTCGATCTTGATGTAGAAAATAATACAGACGCAAGGGCGTTATACAGCGCGGTACAACGTGGGGATATAACCGGTATGTCGTTTATGTTTGGTGTTGATGCCGACGAATGGGAAAATTTAGAAAGCGATTATCCCACACGTCATATTAAATCTATTAGCACTGTCGTCGAAGTAAGTGCGGTGACCTTTCCCGCTTATGAAGCGACTGAAATAAATGCACGAGATAAAAGCGCATTGGATAATGCGCGGCGAACGCTGGAAAGTGAACGTCAAAATTGTGCAAAAGCGGTGGATACCGTTTTAGAGCTTGAAAAATTAAAGGCAGAAATTTTATTTAAAGCGAGGTAAAACAGTGAAAGATTATTTGAAGAAAATCATTATAGCAAAAAATGAAAAAGCAGAAGAATTGCGTACACAGATAAAAGATGCAACAACTGCCGATGAGGTGCGCGCTCTTGGTGCAACGCTTGATACAATACTTGCTGAACTACAGGAAGCAAAAGACCAGTTGGCAAATATAGAGAGCGAAGAAGCCGACAGGAGCGCGGATGAAATCGGCGAAAACAACGCCCGCGAATTTAAGCCAATGCAGACAATAACAAGCGCCAAAATGGTATCAGGCGATGTAAGAAATGCAGATACAGGAATAAATTCTATGGAGTATCGTTCCGCATTCAAAGACTATGTAATGACCGGAAAGCCAATACCAGAAGAGATTCGTGACAACACTCTTACAACTGATGTCTCAGGAACAATCCCAACAGTAATTGTTAACCGTATAATTTCAAAACTTGAAGAAGTCGGAAAAATATACGGAGAAGTCACTAAGACCTCTTACGCATCGGGAGTACAGATACCAGTTGCTAATTTTAATGTAACTGCATCTATTGTTGGCGAGGGCGAAGGCTCAACCCCTATCAAGGCAACGACTACGTCTATTACATTTACACACTATAAGCTGCGCTGCGAAATTTCCATGTCAATGGAAGTTGCTACAATGTCTATTGACGCGTTTGAAACCAAGTTTGTTGAGCAGGTTTCCAGTGCAATGATTAAAAAGATAGATGACCTTATAGTTAACGGCACTGGAGTATCTCAGCCTAAAGGCATTCTTGCTGAAACACCAGAAGCTGGTCAGGCGCTTGAGGTTGAAAATTTAGCATATAACACATTAACAGATGCTGAAGCTGCTGTGCCGGAAGAGTATGAGGCAGATGTAAAATGGTGCATGAATAAAAAGACGTTTATGAGTTTCATAGGCTTGACAGACGCCAACGGTCAGCCGGTTGCAAGAATAAATTATGGGCTTGCTGGCAAACCTGAACGTACTTTGCTTGGTCGAGATGTCATTATAACTAAGCACGTTAAGGATTTTGCAGACGGCAATATTTTTGCATTCCTTTTCAATTTTAAGGATTATGTACTTAATACAATATATGATATGGGTGTGCAGCGTAAACAAGACTGGGATACAGAAGATATGCGCACAAAGGCTGTTATGAGCATAGACGGCAAGGTAGTAGACAAGTCATCCCTCGTAACTCTTAAAAAAAAAGCGGGGGGATAACCCCAATGGTTGACACGGCGAAAGTTGATGAAGCCGTATTGCAGGATATTACTGCTAAAAAATCAACAAGGAAGGCGGTTAAATAATGGCATATACACCTACTACGTGGAACACAGGCGATGTTATCACAAAAGATAAATTAAACAATCTGGAAAATGGCGTGGCGGCCATAGGAGACGGAATGATTGGAACAATAACGACCGTTGAACCAATTGCTACCCCCGAAAGCGCAGATGCAGCGACAATAGCCGCAAAGGTTAATGAGATTATTGTACAACTCAAAAGCAGAGGAATTGTCTCTTGATAAAAGCAAAAAGAGGAGCTGATTAGCATGACACAATTAGAGCAGGTAAAAGACAGTCTTGGTATTACAGGCAATTATCAAGATGCCACCTTACAAAATTACATAGATGAAGTTAAACAGTTCCTTGAAGCGGGCGGAGCAAGTATTGATTTTTTGGAATCTAACGAGAGTACAGGCTTAATAAGTCGCGGAGTAGCCGATTTGTGGAATTACGGAGCGGGCGGTGCAACGCTCTCTCCGTATTTTTTTCAAAGAGCGGCTCAAGTTTGTCTGAAAGGGCGTGCTGAGAATAGCTGAGTTTAAGCCAACTGCGCCGTTTAATGTTGCTATGCTTTTGCTGACCCCAATTTATGAAACCGTCAATGGCGTAAAAACGAAAAAATATGATGAAAACGCCGGTATCTCATTTAATGGAAGCTTTCAAACATACGGCGGAACCGAAATAACCGTAAATGGGCTCTATTCTGTGGAAGATACTGCAAATATTACAACGTGGTACATGCCGGAAATACAATCTAATTGTCGTATAAAAATTTTAGCCACAGATGCAAAATATGACATTATCGGCGAACCAGAAAACATTAACCTGCGCAATCAATTTTTAAAATTTAAAGTTAAACGGGTAAAGGGCTATGCCTAAAAACAAACTATCTCTTAATTTTGACGGATTTGCCGAAATATTAAATAAGCTTGAAAAGCTTGGCAAAAACTCAAATGATACGGCAGAAACAGCGCTTATAGAAAGCAAGCATTATGTGCATAAAAATCTTGAAGATGCTATGGCAGCACACAACCGCACTGGGCAAACAGAACGGTCTTTACATTATCAGGATAAGATCGAATGGACAGGAAGCATCGCTGAAATGGGTGTCGGCTTTGACATCTCAGGCGGCGGCTTGCCGTCTATTTTTCTTATGTATGGTACACCAAGGATGTCGCCGGATAAAAAGCTATATAATGCTATTTTTGGGAATAAAACCCGAAAAGAAATATCAGAAATTCAGAGCGACATTTTTAGAAATTATTTAAGAAAGGTGATGGAATGATTAAACAGCTTATCGCTGCTATTGAGCCTCTCGGATATCCCATTTTTTTACAAGGCAGTCTAAACGATAATGAGGCGTATCCGGAATCGTTTTTCACCTATTGGAATTTTCAAGCCAATGATACAAAAGCATTTGATAATGACGCATCTATCTGTGAATGGGGTTATTGGCTTTACTTTTATAGCAGCAATCCGGCTTTAGTCGAAACAGAAATTTTAAGAGCAAAAGAATTACTGAAAAAGGCAGGGTTTGAAGTCTGGGGAAAAGGCGAAGATATTAAATCCGATGTCATTTCTCATACTGGACGAATGATTACTGCCTATTTTTATGAAAATTATTAAGGAGGATAAAATATGCCTTTAGCTAAGAAAAAAGTGGTTGAGGGACGCGGCGCAAGCGATCTTGTTTATGCGCTCATAACCAAAGACGATTCTACGGAGTATACAACTGGTGAGGTTAAGCACCTTATACCATTAGCAACTATCACAAAAACAACAGAAGCCTCAAGCGAAGCCCATTATTATGACAACATACCAGCCGTAAACATAAATTCAGAGGGCGCCGACGAGATATCAATTACCGGTGCCCTTATTGATTTAAAAACGCTTGCAGAAATTACCGGCAAATCATATGACCCCTCAACTGGGGCGTTTTCGGACGTAGAAGCAACACCGCCGTATATAGCTCTTGGCTATAAATCTCAGAACAGCGACGGCTCAGAATATTATGCGTGGCGGCTTAAAGGGACATTTTCTATACCTGATGAGACAGCAAACACTAAAGACGATGGAACAGAAGGTGTGGGGACAGAGCTTACTTACACTGGCATCTATACAACTCATGTTTTTACAAAGGGCAAGGCTATTGTAGGAGAGGGAGATACAGTTACATATGAACCTGCTCCGTCAAAAGCTATAAAAGTTGACGTATCAGAGGACAAAATCGATGCAAGCACATTTTTTGAAGAGGTAATGACGCCGGACACTATAACGGCCAAAACGCAGATGTCGATAGCTAAAGCGGCCAAAGTAGCAGTTACTACACCTAACAAAGAGTAAGGAGGAAGAAACTTGGAGCTTAAACTAAATATTTATAACGGGAAAGCAATAGAAAAGACATATAGGGCGGAAACCTTTGATATTATGTTCGGCACAGTTGAAGATTTGCTAAATATAATTGATTTGGAAAAGCTTAACAGCGAAACTGAAATAGCAAAAATTGTTATTAAAGCGATACCTATTTTAAAGCCCTTACTTAAAGAGGTGTTTGAGGGCGTAACAAACGATGAGTTGAGGAGAACAAAAGTAAAAGAGCTTATACCGCTTTTCATAAATATTTTTGTTTTTGCTCTGAAAGAATTAAACAGTAATTCCTCAAAAAACTGAGAAAGGGTGGGAGCTTAAATTCTCCCACCCTTTACGAATCGCTTTTTGATTTACAATGCACGCTTTGCGAGAAGTTCACCGCGCTTACTCCGCTTGTAATAAGGCGGGAAAAATTTAGCGAAGTGATACTGCTTGTTAACCGTTTAAATAACAAGGTGCAAAGAGACAAAAAAACCGGAGATAAGGTAATTATTCCCGCCAGTGATAATTGGTTTTAATCGGCAGGTGATTGTTTGGAAGAAAATATTACTACAAAATTTAAAGTCGACCTAACAGAGTTAAAAAAAGGCATTACAGAAGCGAATAAAAACATTCGTCTTGCAAACGCAGAGTTTAAGGCCGCTACTGCTGGCATGGATGACTGGACGAAATCGGCTGACGGAATATCAGCTAAATTAAAACAGCTACAGTCAGTATTAGATGCGGAAAACCGCAAATTGGAAAGCTATCAGAAGCAGTTAGAGGCTGTTGAAAAAGCAGAAAAAGAAAATGGTAAGCGAGCAGACGACTTACGAAAAAAGTATGAAGAGGCCGCCGCCCAATTTGGCGAAACTTCCGCCGAGGCTAAGAAATATCAAACTGCACTAAACAATGTAGAAAAGGAACAGGATAGCAACAGAAGTGCTGCTGATAAATTACGCATAACAATTCTCAATCAGGAAGCTGCTGTAGCAAAAACTCAAAAAGAAATACGAAATTATGCCGATGAACTTGATAATGCTGATAAAGAGTTAAGCAATTATTCGGACGCGGCCAAAGATGCTAACAAATCTACTACAGACCTAAGCGGCGGTTTTACTGTTACTAAAGGCGCTTTATCAAGCTTAGTTGCCGACGGAATAAAAAATGCGATTGGAGCGCTTAAAGACCTTGTAACGGAATCAGACAAAGCATATACTACGCTTCAAGCCCGCACCGGTATGTCAACTGCCGAAATTGGAAAGTTTCAAAAACAGATTGATGAGCTGTACGCCGAAAACTATGGCGAGAACATAGAAGATATTGCCGATGCAATGTCTGCGGTTGTACAGTCGACAAAAGAAACAGACCCCAGTGCAATTAAAGAGCTGACAAAATACGCTATTGTGCTGCGTGATACGTTTGGCTTTGATTTTACCGAAACGATGCGTGCCGTAAATATGCTTATGGACCAATTTGGAGTAAGCGGTAAAGAAGCATATAACCTTATAGTTCAGGGCGCGCAACAAGGCTTAAATAAAAACAACAATTTACTTGATACCATAAATGAATACAGTGTTCATTATGCGAACATGGGAGCAAGTGCCGAAGACTTTTTTAATTCTTTGTTAAACGGCACTGAGAGTGGAACATTTGAAGTAGATAGACTTGGTGATGCATACAAAGAACTCGGAATTCAGCTTAAAGATACATCTGACAGCGTAAGTGAGGCATTATCAACATTAGGATACTCTACATCAGCACCTGATAAAGCAATTACAGAGACAAAGGAAAAAATTGAAGAGCTCGAAACAAAACTTAAGTATGCTACACTTGAACAGCAAAACTTTAATGATAAAACAAGTGAACTTACCAGAATAAAAAATGCAGATAAAATAAAAGAATATTCTGATGAGTTAAAAAATGCAAGAGAAGCTTTAACAAGTTTAACTACTGAAAGTAACAACTCGCAAAAATCCGTACAAGATTTACAACAACAATTTGCTGCTGGTGGCGATAATGCAAAACAAGCTGTCCAAGAAGTCGTTGATAGACTATTTGCATTAGATGATGAAGTACAGCGCAATCAGGTTGGAGTTGCTCTCTTTGGCACAAAGTGGGAAGACCTTGGAGCGGATGCCATTAAGGCATTAACTGATACAAACGGTACAATTTCCGAAACCAAAGGCGCTATGGAAGAACTGGACAAGGTACAAATGTCCAGCTTAAGCAAAGAATTTGAAACTTTAGGCAGACAAGTCAAATCTGAGGCGGCGGCAGCTTTTGAAGAGGATTTAGTTCCGATTATAATAGATTTTCTTGATGAGCTCGAAAAGAACGGTACAATTAAAGATTTTACCAAAGCTTTATCAAATTTGGCAAAAACAGTCTTGCCCCCGTTATCAAAGGCTCTCGGCTTTGTTGACGAAAACTTCGACACTATAGTCGGAGTTACAGCAACGGCCATAGGCCTGTTTAAAGCTTTAAAATCTGCAATGGCCATAAAGTCTATTGTGTCTGGCTTTGCAAGTGCCGTATCTGGGCTGTCAGGCGGAATTAAAATTGCAACAGGCATACAATATGCTTGGAATACAGCGCTTACTGCAAATCCAATAGGCCTTGTAGTTACAGCAATCGGTCTGCTTGTTGGCGGAATAGCAGCATTAAGCGGAGCAATGGACGACCAGACAGCAGACACAGACGAATGGATAGAAAGCCAAAACAATTATCAGGCGGAACTTGAAGAAACAATTCAGGATTACAAAGACATTAAAGAAGAAAGCAAAGAAGCCGCTGACGCTGACTTAGCTCAAATGGAAAACGTACAAGCGCTGTATGGAGAATTACAAACACTTGTTGACCAAAACGGCAAAGTTAAAGAAGCAGATAAGGCGAGAGCTGATTTTATCCTGAAAGAGCTTAATAATGCTCTTGATACCGAATACAGTATGAATGGCAATATCATTGAGCAGTACGGCACCATGAAAGATGAAGTATATAAGCTTATAGAAGCAAAAAAAGCTGATATACTGCTTGAAAGCTACCGCCCAATGTATGAAGAAGCCATTAAAAATGAGATGACGCTAAGACAGGCCATGTCTACAGCTTATGAACAAATGGTCGCTAAAGAACGTGAATTGGCAGAGCTGCAGGCGAAAGAAGCAGTATGGCTTGAAAAGAAAAAGACACAGGGCCTTTCCCGCGAAGAAAAAAATCAGTTAAAAATTATGCAGGATACCATAGCCGGTGTAGAAAACGCATTGCTCGTCGGAGATGAAACCACCGGAGGCAAGGGCTTAGTTCAGATATACAATGAGGCCGAAGCAGCTGTAAAAGAGTGCTACAGCGATATAGGCAAGTATGAACAGGCAAGTACATATATTCTTCAAGGTGAAACCGCAAAAGCAATAGAATTGCTTAACGGGCAAAATCAGGCCTTTAAAACCGCTGATGATACTGCAAATGAATCCGCAGAAGAGCAAGCAAGAATACTGCGTCAGCAAGTACAGGATACGGCAAATTTTGCAATACAAATGCGGCAGTGGTATAGCTCCGGCGTTGAGGGCGTTACCGAAGATATGGTAAAAACTGCCGAAGAGCAGGCTAAAAAAGCCAAAGAAGAATTTGAAGAGATAGGCGGAAGTATCGTTGACGGTATCAGCGAGGGTGCTGAAGAAAACCAGTCGGGATTATTTGCAACATTTGAGGGACTTTGGGGAGACCTTGCAGGCCAAGTAAAAAAGCTGTTTGGAATACATTCGCCATCACGATGGTTTAGAGATGAAATAGGAAAAATGCTGCCGCTCGGTATGGCCGTTGGTATTGAGGATGAGAGCAAAAGCGTAATATCCTCAATAAGA
>CAJFJP010000181.1 GCA_904384255.1 Candidatus Timburyella stercoris | reverse complement strand
CGATCTAATTCCTAGAATTGTCGAAGCACCTAAATTAAGCGAGGATACTATTCGTGAAATTGTCAAGCGTCATACCAGTGGAAAAATTCTCGGAATATTTGGGGAAGATACAGTGAATGTCTTGGAAGTGAATATTGAGATCGCACAGGCAATGGGTATCATCCCTTCAGGGACAAAATAAACAGCTGAAAGCTTAAACTATAAAAAGACTGACTTTATAAGTGAATTCGGCATAAGTTTGTTTTTTACTTTGTCCCATATAAAAACAATATCTATATTATGAAAAATATTAGTTTTGTAAAGTCAGAAGCTACTTGAAACCGCCGAAATATCCGATGTTAATGAGCTTTTCGTAAAGGGAAACATTACACGGCGCAGCAATAACGGATATATACATTTTGCCGATAATAATGACATGCACGCGCTTGGCAGCATAAATTTCGGTGATAACATGACTACAGCTTTAGCGATTTCTATATTTATCAAATGTTGATATAATACTGATCACTACAAGGTGTGAAAAACGTCAATATTTATTTGCAGCTTTGGACTTCGGTCTGATAAAGATTGACAGCAATTTTAAAATAGTGTTCGTGATGCCTGACGGCTAAATGCAGTTAGAACTCGCAGATGTATTCCGTATTTTCTATTGATTTGTCAATGGCATCGCTTATTTCACAGACGAAATAGTTAGGCTGCACGATGTGTCACAGCTAAAAGCCGACGCAACTATTCAAGATGTGTTTAGAGCCGCAGCCATAAACAGTAAGCTCTATATGCCGATGGGCTACGGCAAGCTACACAATCTACTGAAATAAAAAAATGGAGTTCACAGCAATAGTAAAATATCGTTTGTTTCGGCCGCTCTTGCTTAAAAATGTGTAATGGACATATCATCGATTTGGCCGGATCAAATAGAGATAATTCTTACAAAATAAAGCAGGATGTGCTAAAGACAGCACATCCTGCTTTTTTATTTATTAAACGAAACAGATAGTCGGTATACATCTTTTAAATCGAAAATTTCTATTTTCTTTACACCTGACGGCGCTTTCGTACCAATACATATTCGACATCCACTAAATTTTGTACTGTACCCAGCCCCAAACGAATCGGCAATTTCACATGTCCGTATTTCTTTGTGTGTTCAATTATACAAATGCAGAGCGCTTTCATAAGCTTTTTAATGCATTTGGAAAGCCCCTATCACTAATGCCGTTCACCGGAAGTATACTCTCCCATGCAAACATCTAAAACCTCTCGTAGCGGCTGAATCAGAGCTTCCTCATATCGGCATCTCCACTGTACCTCCCGGCTCATTGCGCCGTTTATAACCCCGTCAACTGTTTCATCGTCCTGGATAGGATTGCCGTTTTGAAGAATGTAAGAAGCTAAATTGTAGGCGTGGTTCACTACCCAATTTGGGTCCATATCATGGAAATGGTATTGGAGATCCGGCAAGAATAATGTACTCATACCCACCGTATCTACAATCATGTCATCTGTATCTTGAATATTAAAAAAGCGCGCATTAACTCCAAAACGAATAAAGCGATCAGATCCATCTATATGGTGAGAACGCACATCTTCTGCTAAAAATAACTTTCCGCAGTTTTGAAAGTAGAATGCCTCACAGGTGGGATACAGCGCCGCTAGTGCATCCAGAAAGTCCATATCAAGATTTGCCCGCTCTAATTCCGGCAGTGCTGCGGTCAGCATATCTGTGGCAATTACTTGGTACTGGCACTCACAAAAAATTCTCTCCCGATCTTCCATACAATCCCACATCTGACTCATGAGGAAGGCGTCAAACCCTTTGCCTTCAAAACGATTGCATCCCATTACCATTAACTGAACCGGCGTTTTGCCATCCTTAAACTCTGCAATATGATCCAGAGCTGCAAAGCCTGCCGTCTTCTTGTCATGGCAAAAACACTCCACAGAGCCGATATGCTTTTCCATAATTGCAGTCATTTCGTCTTTGCCTGGCATGAGGACCGGCTCTTTAAACAGCATTTGAATAATAAAAGGTCCGCCTGGGCGTGGACTTTTCTCTTTTAAGTTCTGCTTAAATATATTTTCCATTTTATATTTCTCCTGTCTATTCAATCACTTGCCGTACGTTCACGTTACGGTCGGTAATTTTTGTGGGAACCAGATCCACCGTCATTGGAAAAGTGGACAGTGGGAAAAGCCAGCGTGGGGTTGTAGAACACCACACAGCTCTTTTAAGGTATCTTCAGGTAGAGTCCGAGTCATAACATTATTAATAATCTTTGTACTGGCATGATTGCCAGTCTGAAACTGTACGGCATTGTCGCTGCTTTGAAGATAAAGGCCGCGGCCTTTTCCTACTCTGGCACGCGGAGCATGTTGACAAGTATACGGTCATGCCCAGATTCCAGCCGTAGTAAGACACGGCCGCTTTCTATTGAAGTCCCTAATTTATCTAGATAGAGAAATCCGGCAGAAGAAGCGTCATGCTCCATACCCACTGATCCCTTCAAAGCAGATCTTATAGGTCATGCCGTTTCTTGCCCTCTTTGTGAAGTCGCCCTTTTTCAGACGCTTCCAGCACTTTTCGTCCAAACCAAGTCTATTCCACAGGTAGTCCAGGGCTCCCGCAAAGATGTGGGCTGGACGCTTTTGCTCTATTGTGTTTGCTTCATTACAAGATTTAGTCAATAGTCCAGCAGGATGGGAACATGTTGTTCCTCCGCAAAGCGCATAGCCCGCCAAAACATAGAGAAGGCAAACTTAGCCAGAGACTCGGTATCATATTGGGTATGCTCTGAAATGTCTGCTTTGCTATACTGTCCATCCGGACCTACGGTGCCATCTACCGGATAACCCTCAGTTTCGGTCCAGCTTAGAATAGTATCCTCATCAGCCTGCCATGCCAGCTGATTCAGTTTCTCCAGTTCTTTCCGAAGTCCACCTATTGTGCCAATTGTGGCTGTATCGTTAGTAGGAAGCGGTCCTTGAAACAAAAAACTGTCCGACAAAGGAACCCACCATGTAACACCGCGAAACAGCGACCACACCCGTTCCTTATCTTCCGAGAGGCGAGTGATAATAGGATTCTCCATGAAGTCCCAGTCTTTCTCCACAGTTGACGGCACCGGCTCATTGTGGATATGGCAGGCAGCCACCAGTAGCATGGCGCCAAAAGCGTCCCAGTCAGGTTTGTCGGTGTAGTAGGGACGCTCATTATCCTCCGGCCATGGAGCATAAGGCTCATGGCCTGGCTGTGCAATGGCGGCCAGAATCTGATCTCGCCAGTTCTCCACAATATCCTGCACTTCAGCAGGACTCATTTCTTCCTCTTCATCAACTGCCGTGCCATCAGGTGTAATTTTTTCAAAAGTATAACCGTTTTCTTCTGCCCATTGTTGAACAGCATTTTTCCAGTTGTGTGCATAATACCGGGTCAGTGTCCCGGCATAGATATCAAGTCCCATAATTCTTTCTCCTTTTATGTTATATCAAAGCCGTTCTAGAGTACAGTCATGTCCAGATCCGTTTGTGTCCAAAATGATTTCTGTAATGGTGTCTATGGCATCTTTGCCAAGATCACGTACACTTTTTTCATAGGCAATCCATTTTATGTGAATAGGCTCTCCGTACTCA
>CAJFJP010000180.1 GCA_904384255.1 Candidatus Timburyella stercoris | reverse complement strand
GGCAGGGCCATTGCCGAAGGGCAGAGAAATATCTGTGGCGGTTCAATCACATCGTCATCGATATCGACTTTCAGCAGAATTTTTCTCCGGACTACGAAGCCGTAGAGCAGGAATTGGAACAGCAGATTCGCTGGCATGGCACCTACGGCGACGCGCCCATGCCGAACGCCATCGTTTTCACCGGATCCGGAGGCTGCCATCTCTATTACATATTTGAGGATCTTCCGAACGGAAAAGGAGGACGGATGGCGGAAGGAATCCAGGCGGTGAAAACGCAGCTGCTGGCCCGGTGGGTGCAGATCGAGAAAACCTTGCAGGATGAAGGGATGGATTTTCATGTGGATACCCAAGCGATAGACGCCAGCCGGGTATTTCGCATTCCGGGGAGCATCCACCGGGATACCGGCCGGATGTGCTGGATGAAACCGCTGCGGTCAACTCCCTACGGCTACAAAGAACTGTGCCGTTGCTTAAACGATGTGCCATGGAATGGAGCTTATGCGGTAGCGAATGCCCGTCGGGATATAGAGCGTGCACGTTTCGGTTATGGACAGAGTGACCGGAGAAGCGAACCATACACCATGACAAAGCAATTCCTTGGAGCCAAACGGCTGCGGGAACTGCTCCGGCTGGCTCATGCCGGATGGGGCTTCCAGGACAGCCGGGAGGATCTGGAGTACCTGTTCCAGGAATGGGAGATGGAACAGGACCCGGAGGAACTGATTCGGGAGAGCATGGCTCCCGTCCGGCAAGCCGGTATCGGCCCCATGCTGGTAGGCCGAAAGCTGGAGGAACTCTGCTGGGAGCCAATCAGGATGGACGATCCCAGAGTGACCGCCCATCCTGATTGGCTGAAGGAGTTTCGGGATTTTGCCTGGAGCGATCTTGACAGTCTTACCTTGCATCAGTCAGCCCGTATTGAACGGACGGAAAACGGCTTTCAAACTTGGATCTATAACCGCATGGACTACGATGCGCTTCTTGTCGGACTGGAAAAGCAGGGGCTCTCCCTGCCCACGGCAGACGAGTGGGCATATTTGTGCGGCGGCGGGTGCCGCACCCTGTTCCCTTGGGGCGATGGGATGGACTATTCCATGCGCCTGCATTGGTTTGAGGACCTGGATAAGGATGAGGACAGACCCTATGACATGGAGGAACCCAACTTCTTCGGCCTGTCCATCGCCTATGACCCATATATGCGAGAAATCGTGAAAGCTGATGTGTTTACCACCTGCGGCGGCGATGGCGGATGCAATATCTGCGGCGGACTTGGAATCTTCCTCGGTTTTCTGCCCTGTTCGCCGCACTGCAAGCCGGCAGTGCAGGAGGACAAGGAACTGAACGGCGACTATGACTTCTACCGGCCCATTATCCAGGTGGAGATGGACGGATAGAATGGAGGAAAGAAATGCAAATCGATGGCTGGGATTACTCCTTTGAAAACCTGCCCCATTGGGGAATCAGGGAACATTTTCCCTATGTTTACGACCAACTCACCCAGTCCCTAACTGGTGAATATGCCATCTTGATCTATTCCATTGCAGAAGTAAGTATGTGCAACGAGGTGGGCTGTCTGGCCGTTTTGGAAAGGCGAGAGCATCCCCTCCTGATACTGAACGCATACAAAGCCCATTTTCCTCCTCAAACCCCTGTGTTTTCTGCGAATGGCCGGTATGTGTGTTTGAATTCACAGATGTACTTACCCGACCAAAATCGAGTGGAGTGTCCTCTGCTCCTTTTGGATCTGTATGAGCGGCAATTCACGGTGTTGGCAATCGATACACATGGTTATCAAATTGCCATCCAAAATCAAACCGAGAAAGAATTGATACTGTGCTTAACGCCCTGCTCCAATCCGTCTGAGCCAGAGCAACAGGTTTCGATACAACTGGCAGAATTACTGCGGCATCCGTTCCAAGAAATCAATATGTTGGAACGATGGCTTAAAAGTTAATTTTTAAGAGGTAAATTATAATGGAAAATGAGTTGAATAAATACTGTCTCTGCTGCGGTCCGATTGCGACGCAGATGAAGGAAACCAGCAGCAATTCCTACCGCCAATATGATCTGATTCTCCAAATCTTGATGGAATTGGAACGGCAAGGCGTAATGGAGCTGTTTGCCGGCGACTGCTTGTTGAAGGATGTCGATACAGTACTAGGATCCGAGCAACATTATACTGTCTGCCAATATATGCGGTGCCGCAGCTGCGGAGCCATTTATTTTATAGGAGCCTGTATTCGAGGAGCGCCGGTATATCGCAAGGTAGAAAATTTGGATACCAAGCTTTGGGGACAGTATGGAGCATATTTTTCCAAAGTTCAATCGGACTTCCCACTTTCAAAAAATAATATACAGTAGAAGCAAACATGCTGTTCGAGTAATAAAAAATATGATAAACTGTAATAAAAGGAGATGCGGACATGGAAATAGTTAAACTGCCAAAAAAGTTCCGGGAAGTCTGCTATCAGATTATGGATGGCAATGATGAAGCTCTGAACGCATTGGAAACTTTTCAAATGAAATACCCGCATCAGGTTGCGGCGGTAAAAGCAGAGGTGGCATATTTCAACCTGGACTACGAGCAGGCGCTGGACCTAGACCTCACCGTCCTCCCCTGGCTGGAGGAGTGGTATTATGCCAATGTCAGCGACGAACACATGACTGCTATGACAGTAGCTGCCATTAAACTCCACCGCGAACAGGAATTGATAGATGTCTTCGTACAGGAACAGCAGCGTATCCGGGCGGAGAACGGCCGCCCCCAGCGGGACCGCTTCTGTGACATCCTGATGGACTGCCTCCAGCGGGGCGTCATGTCCTTCTCGGACAACGACCGGAACTACCCCTACCACGAGCCGGAGGATCCCCAGACAAAGGAACAACTCTGGGCAAAGCTGGCGGATCAGAACAAGAAGCTCTCGCCGGACGATCCCGATGCTAGGCGGAAACTCTACAACTACTGCTGTATGTTTGGAACGGCCCGGGATGCAGTGGATCTGTTCGAGAAGATCCTGGGCGTGCCCATAGCGGAGTCCTCCTATCGGGATGCAATCGCCCGCTATCTCTACCTGGGGGATCGGGAGAAGGCCCTCCAGACCGCGGAGCGGTTGGCAACATCGCGGCTGTGGGCAGTTGCTGGACCAACCCAGGTGCGCCCCATGTCCTTCTTTGGGGATCCGAATCTGCGTGAGTTTCTGCTGGAGCCGGAGTCCCTCCGGCGCATCCGGGAGGCGGCCCTGATTGACAATGGTCTGACACGAAAATAAAATACGATGAAACGGAGGATCTGCCATGGGCAAGGAACTGGAACTATATAAAGCATTTATTGACGGCCTTGTGGAGCGAAAAGACAGCATGACGGCCCGGTGGGTCAATGGTTATGATTTTCCCAAGGCGGAGTACGACAAGGCGAAAAATGAGCTTCTCGCCACACTGGCCCCGGAGCAGAAAGAGGTGCTGGCCGAGCTGCTTCAGGAGGAGCATATTGCTGGCATCTATACTACCCTTGCATATATCAATAAAATGATGGATTTGTATGGGCTGGAACTTCATCAGGACGGTAATCCTATCCTAACGACTATTTTGAGAGCCTGCATTATGACTTCATCAGCCGTTGTGACGGCGATGAATGGCCGGAATAAAAGGAGGCGTGACAGATGTATATCAAAAAATACTGGGGCAACTTTATTGGAGGTTCCGACGACAGTCTGAACCTTGTGGCCTTTTTGGAGGATCAAAAGAAAGAGGAGATCTCCCTCAGCGATATCTTTGCCAAGATTGGGCTTGATAAGCAGAACTGGGACTTCCATCAAACAGTGGAGTATCTGGAATTTACCCACTCCAATGGCGTGGAGATGGACTTTCACTTTGCCATTGATGTGGTCACCGATCTTGCTGCTATCCTGCTGGAGTGCAGTGTCAGCGGCAGCGTGAATCTCCATGATTTAGATGAGTATAACACGCCCTCCCGCCGCATCCGCATCACCGCCACATCTGAGGAACACGATGCCATAAACAAGGCTCTGGCGGATTTCGCCCAAGATCCCCTGTCTTATGACCTTCATGAGCTGATGGAAGACGATGAGATCAAGGAGATGGCCCATCATGTGAATGCTCTGCGTAAGGAGCTGTACGAGTCAGGTGGTCGCAACCGGGACTACCATGTGAAAGCGGCGGACATGAGGGTACTGCTCCCTGATTGGGAGGGGGCTGAAGGCTGCCTTGCCACCAACCGCATCACAGTGGAGGGCTGCAAGATAGGCTACTGCTACCGGGAGGAGCCGGACGGCGACTGGGACAGCGGCTGGCGCTTTACTTCCGGGGATGAGAGCAACGCTTACATGGATGACCCCAACAACGCTGGGATCTACAGCCTGAACTCCATTTGCAACGACGACCCAGATATTATCCCTCTGTTGAGCACCGCCGCCCCCTGCGCCTTTGAACGTGATGAAAGCGGGGTGTTCCAGCAGATCAAAGACTGGAAACCAGAACAGGACGAGGAGGAACAAAATATGGACATTTTGCAGCAATGCCAGAAGTGGCATGAAAACGACGAGTTTCAGAAAATCATTGACGCGCTGGAAGCCATTCCTGCCGAAGAGCGAACCCCGGAGATGGACAGCGAGCTGGCCCGTGCCTATAATAACTGGGGTGGAATTCGTTCCAACCGGGAGGCACTCAAAAAGGCTATCGCCCTGCTGAAGCCTCATGAGGAATACTTTAAAGGCGACCATTTCTGGAACTTCCGCATGGGCTATTCCTATTACCAGTTGGAGCAGGAGGGCCGTGCCCTCCGGTACTTTGAAAAGGCGCTGGAGGCCCGCCCAGATGATGAAGACACCAAGGAATTGATCGATTGGTGCAAAAAGCGCATTGCTCTGCCTCATTTTAGTGAGTGCTTCCGGGAGCGGACAGAGAATTGGTGGGAGACCTTTGCCGAGCAGGAGGCAGAGTTTCGCCAGATGATGGACGAGGACAAGGAGCACACGCGGGGCCAGGAGCTGGTGGACCAGATGGAAGGAACCCTGAACCTGGTCTTTGACGAAATCTCCTTCGAGATGGGCGTGGGCAGCGAAAAGCATGAACTGATCCTCACCCCGGAGGGAGACAAGGTCAAGCTGTTTGAGCTGGTCTATTTCCAAGAGCATGCACCAAAAGAGGTGCTGGAGCATTGGAATATTCTGGTTGGTCGTCAACCAGTCCAAAATATCGCTTTGCGAACCAATGATGGTTGGGACATTTCCGGGGATGATGTGCAGATCTGGCTGGAGGAGAATGGCGAAAACAGTTTCGCCATCTCTGCCTACTGCGAAAAACTGCTGCCCATGCTCCGGGAGGAAGAAGGCAGAGTCTGGTGGATGCTCACCACCCTCACTGATCAGGTGCTGGGCGAAATCCCCCATATGCGGTACATCGACGGCTTTGATGTGCTGGAGGCACCTAAGGCGGAGCCGTCCATATCCATGTCCCAGCTTCCCGATAAACTGAAGGAAAAGGGCCTGGATCTCTCCACCGACCCGAAAGGATATCTGGAGAGTTATCTCGGTTATAAGCTGGAACCCAATGAGGACCCGGACGCCGACTGTCGGCTGGATACTATTGTCGGCTCCACCTGTTGTCCAGCCCTCATTAACGACTATCTGAACGCCGACAATGACTTCATAGACGATCTTCATGCAGACGGCGCAGTAGCGGGCTTCTTCTTCTATCCTTTGGATACCCTGCGGGAGGAAGAAGGCACTGAGAAAATTTTTGATTTTCGTGACAAGCTGGAGGAATTCCTCACTGCCGGGGACGGACCGGAAATTCTCACCTTAACCGGCGGAGCCACCGGTCTCTACTACGGCTATGTGGACTTCATCGCCTGGGACATCCATATGGCACTCAAAATTGCCAAGGAGTTCTTCGAGGGCACGGACATTCCCTGGGCCAGCTTCCACACCTTCCGCCGGGAAGCAGGCACGGTGGCCCTGAAACAATCGTCCGATGAGGAGCCTGATGATGAGCAGGCCAACGAGTTGGATGAAACGCTGACAGGCATGGACTACATTCCTTACACCCCGCAGAACGCCGAGGCGTTCTTTCAGCAGCTGGATCAGTGGAATGACGAGGACGAGTATACCCGCTGTATTCAGGCGTTAAATGCCATCCCGAAGGACTGGCGGAACTACCGCATTGTCTACGCCCTGGCACGGGAACTAGAAAACTACGCAATTTTGGGAGACCATAAAGAAGGCACCCCACGCTACAAAGGGGACAGAGCTCTCAAACGGGCCATCGAGGTTCTGGAGTCCGTTCGGGAGGAGGGGCAGGACAAGGCAGAGTGGAATATGCGGATGGCTTATGCCTATCAGTATCTCCAAGCCCAGGAGGAGAAGGCCATTTCCTACGCCCAGCGTTGGGCGGAACTGGATCCAGAGGATGATGATGCCCAGGCGGTAATCCGGGAGTGCCGGGAGGAAATTGCCAAGCATAGCGAGGCGGTAACAGCTGACGAGACAGACAACAAGGGCGTTTTTGCCGGGTTTGTTCTCCTGTCCAAGGGCAAATGGGACAAACAGCAGTTCATCCGGGACATGAAGGAAAAATGGAATATCACTGTGGAGGAATATGACGCAAGTGAGGACAAGAGCGACGACGCTTTGGTGTTTGAAGTGGGCGATATGGTCGCCGCCGTCAGCTTGGCGACTTATCCCATTCCCGGCGACGAGGCCGAGGCCAACGCCGAAAATAACTATATGTGGGATAATGCCATAAAAGTTGCCAAGGAGCACCGCGCTCACATCATGGTGGCGGTGCTGGGCAATGAGGAAGACATCCTAGAGAAGGGCAAGCTCTACACCAAGCTGGTAGCTACCTGCTGTCGTCAGAAATACGCCACCGGCGTCTACACCAGCGGCGTGGTGTTTGAGCCCCGGTTCTATGAGGGCTTCGCCGACATGATGCTGGAGGACGAATTACCCATCTTCAACTGGATCTGGTTTGGCCTGTACCGAGATGAGAGCGGGATGAACGCCTACACCTACGGCATGGATGTGTTTGGCAAGGACGAGATGGAGGTACTGGGCACCGATGCCGAGCCAGGCCAGCTGCGCGACTTTCTGGCCAGTCTCGTCTCCTATGTGTTGGAGAATGATGTGGAACTCCACGACGGGGAGACTATTGGTTTTACAGCAGATGATAAGCACACCATCACCCGCAGCCCTGGAGTCTCTCTGCCGGAGAAACAGATGACCTTGAAAATCTCCTGGAAGCCGTTAGATGGCTGCCCGGATGACGATGGAAAAAATGGCCCTGATGACGAAGGCCCGGACGATGAGGACACTCGGAATGAGGACAAATCCAGCGAACCTGAAGTCTACACCGAAGAGGAGATGGAGACCATTGAAGAACACATTCAGCAGTATTTCGGCAAGTTTGATAATGTGTTCCATGAACTATCCTCCCCGGATGTCCACGTGGACATCTGCGTGGTGCCGCCTTCTAAGGAGCGGGACTACTGCACCCTGGTCACCATGGGCATGGGCGCCCACCAGATGAATGTGCCGGAGGAACTGGCGGAATACAAGCTGGAACGGGCGGAACTGGCCATTGCCTTGCCGAAGGACTGGAAGCTGCAGCATGGGGACCTCAAGGATGAGCGCTGGTACTGGCCAATTCGTCTGCTGAAAGTCCTTGCCCGCCTGCCCATCGTCAGCGACACCTGGCTGGGCTTTGGCCATACTATGGACAACGAGGAGCCATTTGCGGAGAACACAAAGCTGTGCGCCGCTATCCTGACCGGCCCCCAGGATGCAGAGGAAGGCAGCGAGGTCTGCACCCTGCCTGGAGGCGAGGAGGTCAATTTTTACCAGGTGATTCCCCTCTACCGTGACGAATTGGAGTATAAAATTGTCCATGATGCGGACGCCCTGCTGGACAAGATGACGGGCATCAGTTTTGTGGTGGAGCCTAACCGCCAAGATGCCATCACTAGAGGTACCCTTTGCAACGGGGATGATGAGGACGACTATGTGGTGGAAATGGACGATGCAACATATCATCTGGAAACCATTCGGGAGAAAAATCTTCCGGTGGATGAGTTGAGCGCCTATAATCACATGGCCATCTACCTGCGCTGGTGTATGGAGCATGACCTGATGGGTGAGGGCTTTATGGAGGAATACGGCGAAGTAGTCAAACAGGTCAAAGCCGACCCCGTCAGTGTGGATCTGCGGGAGTTTATTCGAGATGAGCTGGACGGACAGCTCCTTGGCCATATATTTAACCAGCAAGGTCGTGCCTTTGCCTCCTACTACTATGGGGAATCGGACAGCCCCTATTTTCCAAGTGACATTGACAACTACGCAATCGGCATCATCGGCAATGAACGAAATTACTCCGATGAGATCCAGGACGAGGCATACCTGTTTATTCCTTATAACGAGGACTACTATCAGGCTATGGCAAAGGTAATCGAGAAACGCTTTGTCAACTGGCAGGGGCAGAATTTCGATGAGGACACTCTGGAGCCTTCCGATTTAGCCCTGGCTATGATGGAGTATCTGGACTGCGAATGCACCTATTTCCCTTCGATGGCGGACGATGATCCCATTATGGCAGCCTACAGCTACGCCAAGCGGGACAGCGCCCATGAGGGCTTTGTACCGGTGCTCATCAAGGCAGATGACGAAATCCTGTGGGAGTGCCTTATTATGAATTCCGACCCGGACAGCGATGGCGAGGACGATTATGCCTTTGATTCGGATAAAGTGGAAGAATACCGCAAAAAGACGCTTGCCGCTCCTATCAAGGACGGAAAGGCCGTTTTGGAGGATCTCATCGACCAACGCAAAGAAGAAGCCGGAGACGACGATATGGACTGGGAGAAGGAAATCCTAGGCGATATAGAGGGTGGTTATGACAACTGTCGCTTCTCCAGCTACTGGAACAACGACACTGAGATGACTTACCCGCTCATTTTGGCGAAGATTCCGGTGAAGAACCCTTGGGAAATCTTTGCGTATCTACCCTTCGGCGGCTGGAACGAGTGTCCCGACACGCCGGAACTGATGGCCGTGGCCAAATACTGGGCCCGGCAGTACGGTGCGATACCCGCCGCCATAAGCCATGACGAGCTGGAGTTTTTGCTCCCGACCCCTGTCCCCGAGGAGAAGGCCATGGATACAGCTGTGGAGCAGTACGGTTTCTGCCCTGATGTAGTTAACCAAGGGCCGGAGGAGGCCACTGTAGGCACTTTGGCCGATGTCCTACAGCAGTCGACCGTTTGGTACTTCTGGTGGGATTGATGAGAGATGCTCCGGCAAGTAATAGAAGCCAAAACACTGACCATTCAATGGAATTATGAACGGCTTCCCATCCCCCAACTGAACCGGACACTCATCTCACCTTTATTGTTCAGGTAGGCGGTAATGCGCTAGAACTGACAGGCAACCGGGCGGGACCGTTCCTGCCGGCGAAAGCCGCTCTTGGTATGGCGGAAACAACGTGCATTGCTGGATTTCACATTTATCTGGATGACCTGTACGGTATCAACGCTAAGGGGAAGAGCATACTAATCCGAAGGGAAGAAAGGCTAAAACCATAATTGAAAAAAATTTTATCAACCCTGCTACAAATAATCAGTGACATATTGAAATTGACAGTCAGACCATCCGAACTTGTTTGAATGGCGGGAAAGTCAAGGAGATCCTGTGCGACTCCGCCTTCCAGGTCAGGAACAAAGCGGTCAGCGCCATGATGGGCCAGATGCGGAAAGGATGTATCTACCAGAATCCCGACGCCGCTGTTGGAGAAGCGCGGTGCCATCGGTTTGTCGTGAAAGACAGCAACAGCTTCGTACATCTGGCTGCCTCTCCTGCAAGGGATGACTTCTTTCTGGTACGGGTGTCAGGCGATTTTGATGGTGAAGTCCTCTATCACTTTAATGGGAACAGGGAGATTATGGAAACGATCTCTCTGGAGGCCAAGCAGATGAACTACGAACAGATAGATCCTCTGTTCCAATGACACTCTGCTGATAAACAACAGTTATCTTTTGGAGCGATTTTCTCTCCAAATGCATGAGATCATGCCCTTTGCCAACAGGAAAAACAGCATGAAAACCATGCTGGCTGCCAGCAATGCCCGCTGGATCTGAGGAATCACTGGCGCATGAACTGGATTGAGTTTGGCAGATAAAAAGCAGGACGTGCCGCTTCTACAGCACATCCTGCTTGGTTCTGTGAATTATATCTCTTTGTATCTCTTTGATTCAGGGCAACCGGCGGCTTTGCCTTTTAGCAGCCTTCGATTCTTTCTTCTGGAAAAAAGCAACTTTGAAGTGACGGCATTTTTCTGTTGATGTAAAGTATGTTCTGTTATTCCAGCGGCCTGTAGTACAGCTTGCCGTCGCTCATCAGTATATAAAGGTTATCGTCCATAACCGCGGCACCTGCCATATCACAGATGGCGCCGTTGGCATTTAACTGTGATACGTCATCCAGCTTAACCATTTCATAAGAGGTACGGTCTTCTTTCTCAATGTCGTCCGTAAAATACGTGTCGCCGTTGGCGAAAACAAATACCAACTTATCCGAAACCCGGAATATATCCGCGACCTCTGAAGGAGTGTGGCCGTCGGGCAGGACAAACAAGACCTCAAAATTGTCGCTGGCGGCTATCTTAGATTACAAAAACTGTCAGGAGGAACCACCATGTCACAGATCGCATCGTTTTATCTTTTAAAAGACAGCCGATGGCAAGAACTGTCAGATGGCGACTGCTCCGGCGAGGTCTACATGGCCATCTGGGACTGGTTCGAGAGCGAACTTGAACTTGATGTTCGTTTCTATGCACCACAGACAGAGGAGGTCCTGGACTGCGTCTTGCTAGAGGGAAAGTTGGCAGGGAAATTGCTAACAGCACTGGAGGAACGGAATCTTCTAGTGCTGGCCGCTGAAATCGCTGCAGACTGGGACTTGCTCGCCGAGACGGTGCAAAGCGGATTGGAAACATTGCGTTCCTATCTGGATCTGGTGCAGGATGGTACTGCTCTGCTGTATGAAATGACTTGACGGGGCAAGAACCACAAAGAATTGGGAGGAGCTTTATGATTGAGATCAAAGGAAAATACAATGAAGCAAAAATCTTTACCGATGTGGTGGACAGCGCTTCTATCGCACAGGTTCAGGAGCTGTGTAATCAGGAATTCACAAAAGGAAGCCGAATTCGCCTGATGCCTGACATTCATGCCGGCAAGGGCTGTACCATTGGCACCACTATGACTATTACCGACAAGGTGGTGCCTAACTTGGTGGGTGTAGATATCGGCTGCGGCATGGAAACCACCCGTATTCGAGAAACACGGCTGGAACTTCAAAAGCTCGATAAGCTGATCTATGAGAAAATCCCCTCTGGCTTCTCCATTCGGGAGAAAGCTCACCGATATCTCAACCAGATCGACCTGTCGAAGCTGTGTTGCGCAAAACATATAGATCTGCTTCGGGCAGAAAAAAGCATCGGAACCCTAGGCGGTGGTAATCACTTTATTGAGGCGGATAAAGATGATGAAGGCAATATTTACATTGTTGTTCACTCTGGCAGCCGTCATCTAGGTGTGGAAGTAGCCAACTATTATCAGGAAGCCGGCTATAAAGTGTTGAACAGAACCGATGATGCCACGATCGAAGCGCTTATCGCACAAATGAAAGTGGAAGGTCGCAAAAAGGAAATTCAAAAAGAATTAAAAAGGCTTAAAAATGTAAAACAGACCAGCATCCCCAAAGCACTGGCTTATGTGTCCGGAGAGCTGTTTGAGCAGTATATCCACGACATGAAAATTGTCCAGCAGTTTGCCATGCTCAACCGGCAGGCTATGATGGACGAGATCGTCAAAGGTATGAAACTTCATGTAGAGGAGCAATTCACCACCATCCACAACTATATTGATACCGACAGCATGATCCTGCGCAAAGGCGCTGTGTCCGCCCAGGCAGGAGAACAGTTGCTTATTCCCATTAATATGAGAGACGGTAGTCTCATTTGTATTGGAAAAGGAAATGAGGACTGGAACTGTTCAGCCCCTCATGGGGCAGGGCGACTGATGAGTCGTGCAGACGCCAAGCAGTCCTTCACAGTGTCCGAATTCAAAAAGCAGATGGCGGATGTCTACACCACTTCGGTGAGCAAATCCACTTTGGACGAATGTCCTATGGCTTACAAGGGAATGCAGGATATTCTTGATAACATTGGTCCAACAGCAGATGTTGTGAAGATAATCCGCCCCATCTACAACTTCAAGGCCGGAGATGAGGATTGATGCATCCAGACAAAAAGAAGGTGTTTGAAAAATGAGAAAGGAGTTTACCATCGACGGCCGCCACTTTTCAACTATGGCAGGCTTCTATGATGAAGTAGAGCAAGTATTC
>CAJFJP010000179.1 GCA_904384255.1 Candidatus Timburyella stercoris | reverse complement strand
TGAGTTAATGGCTTGGCAAAGCAGGCGATATTGTTTTGTCAGTTCAAGCTCCTTCTCTATGTCAAAATCGTAGCACAAATGGCCGATGCCTCTATCCCATCCCTCATATCGAGGAAATAGTACGCCTTGTGGTAGTACACGCAGATTTATAGCGTGTTCCAACTGTTTGGCATCAGCCGATGCCCTTGCAATTTCATCCGAATTTTCCAAAAGGATATCCTGAGTATAAAACGGGTAATAGTCACGCAGATTAACAATTTTCACTACATGTCTTCTATTCTATTTTAAGATGAGTACGAATCGAATGAAATTCGGCAGGAAACGGCAACGGAGGCGTTGTTAGTGATATATATTGGTCCAAGTTGCCAGAAGTCGTCATTAAATACAAAGGCTACATGATTATACCTCTCATATACCGCTATGTCCTAAAAAAGAACTTAATAGCCCTTCATCGATCTCTTTTAAAAAGGAAAATGGCGGCCTTGAAATAATTAATTTCAAAACCGCCATCTGGCTTTAGTTTTGGTGCATATCAGCACAGTCGCCAATCTAACGTTTTTATATGCCATTTCCGTCGATGGCTGGTGAATAATCGTAGATTTTCAAAAGTTTTATCATGCAAAGCCGATTTTTCTCTGTGCAGGCCAAGCAAAGTCTCGCCATTGTCCGCTGTTTTCATCTGATTTTCCAGTCAACAGGTCTGTGGCGGCGTCTGCGATATAGCCTAGGTAACTTCCGGCTGAGCTGTCACCGCATAGCAATTTCCACATAAGACCGCCAAAAAGATAAGACTGAGCAAATTCGCGCCAGCTATGTAGTTCCTCCACAACCTTTTGTGAGAGATCCCAGAGAATGCCAACGGCCTCGCTTTCTGTGAGCCAGCCTAAATAGCATCCCCAACGTGTCAGCATCGCCGCCCGGCCAATGTCCCATCCGGCCATAAAACCAGGGGCATATTGACTTTTATACTGCTGTGCAAACCGCCATGCCCGCATGGTAGACTCGCGATCATCCTCGTCCATGGTTTCGTCCATCAGTTCCTCCGGAGAGGACGCCTCACCATAAAGCTGATACCGCATGATATAACCCTCCTGTGCTAAGTAACGGATCATATCCAGCAGATCGCTGCGACCATTTATCCCCCATGATCGGCGTACAAGGGATACGACTTTCTGTTCCATTACTGGGATATGTTCCTCCACATCCATACTATCCAGGTTGTGATCGTTAAGAGTTGACACAATACCCGACAGCAAGATGCCAAAGCGTTCCCACTTTGCGTCATTTTTTTGGTAAGGAATCGGTTCCGGCTCAGGGAGGGCCTCAATCCGAGCCATTGTTTCTTCCAAGGTAGTATAAAGGTTTTGCTCCAGTTCCAAACTCCATATAGGTTCTTCCTCTTCATCAGCATCATCCATCTCCAGCATTTCCAGAGCCGCTGCGAGAACGCCCATATCTTCTCCAAAAAGTTGTCCCATCAAGTTATCTGTAGTTGAAGCAGTAGCCTCAGCTACTTTCTCGTTTACCATTTTTTGTAATAATTCCTCGTTAACGGCCATTTGTGCCATTCCGTCGGCGCCTAACATCTGACCAAGAATTTCTACTTGCCGCTCAGTGCTGGCATTAATCTGTTCCTCTGCCTCAGCGGAAGATAGTGATGCTTCTTTTTCAGAGCTAGGGACCTCAATGTTATTAATCAGTTCCTCACTTTTTTCAAAAGTCTTTTTCATTGCATCGGCGGCCTTCTCACTGGCTTGTTGCGCCCGTTTCCTAATTTCGTTTATATCTATCATTTCTTCTTTCCTCCTCATCAATGTGGATCGTATACCATGCCGGAAGCTTTTGGCGGAGTGTAAACAGGTTTTTGATCCCTCTTAATATTGTTTTTATAAAATGAAACCACAGATTACCAAATATAAATACTGCCAAAAAGAACAGCAGGATCGCCCCAATTTCTCCAAAAGACATTTTATCTCACTTTGTTGCAAATCTGTTTATAAAGAAGTCAGTAAAAGCGGCCAACTCCTCATCCTGCGACACATAGACATATAGCTTTTCATCTTCCAGCCAATCATAGGCATTGATACCGATATACCCTTTTTTGTCCGGGTAAATGAT
>CAJFJP010000178.1 GCA_904384255.1 Candidatus Timburyella stercoris | reverse complement strand
AGCCGGACTGCAGCGACAGATGAAAATGCGGACAAAGCTTTTTGCATTGAGCAAGCCGCAATATAAGAGCGTCGTCGAAATCATCCGGCTCCAGAGAGCCGAACCTTATTCTCTTTATTCCGTTTATCTTAGACACGCACTCAACTGCATCACAGATATTAAGGCCGTTTTCTTTGCCAAATGCTGTGAGATTAATGCCTGTAAGCGTTATGTCGCAGTAGCCGTGCTCTGCAAGATATTCAGCCTCGCCGGCAATATCAGACAGATTTTTTGAACGCACTCGCCCCCTTGCTTTTGGAATTATGCAGTAGGTGCAGAATCTGTCGCACCCGTCCTCAATTTTTATGTATGCACGGGTCTTTTCGCCAAAGGTGCAGTGCGGCAAATTCATAAATTTTTCGCCGGATTTATGCTCACTTATCATGATTATTGGCGAACGCACATGTATATATTTATTTATTGCATCACATATCTCATTATAATGCGAGTTTCCTAAAATAATATCTGCTTCGCTTAAATCGGCGACCTTTTCAGGAAAAGCCTGCGGCATACAACCCGCCAGCACAATTATTGCATCTGGGTTACTGCGCCGCAATGAACGCAGGTGCTGCCGCGATTTTCTATCACTTTCGGCCGTTACGGTGCAGGAATTTATTATAATAACGTCGGGAGACTGAGAAACCGATACAATTTTATATCCACTTTGCTTCAGCAGTTGTGCCAAAGCGCTTGATTCATATTGATTTACACGGCACCCGAGGGTATATATGGCTGCTTTCATAATATATTTATACTCCTAATATTAAAAATCTAACGATTTTGCCGCCTTGATTTTTTGCAGTAACTATTATATAATAAGCTGGTATATTTTACAATACGATTATAATTTTTACCCAAAAACAGGAGTTGGTTTTTGTGATAGAGTTAAAAATCATATTAAAAAATTATGATGATATAGAAGCATTTTCCGAAGCAATTAAGGACTGCGATTATGATATATTTCTGGTTTCGGGGAACAGTAAGGTAAATGCAAAATCTATGTTGGGCGTTTACTGCCTTGACCATTCAAACCCAATGACGCTACAGGCTAATACTGATAACGATGCTGAACTTGCTGAAAAGCTTGCTCCGTTTATTGAAAGATAGAGGTAAAGAAATGGAAGATAAATACAGAGACTCAGTCAGGGAATATCACTTTTCAAACCGGCGTCCACAGCACAGAAGGGGACGCTCAAACAAAAACAAGATTATACCTATAATTATAATAATACTGCTGCTTATTATAGTTATAATAGGTGCGATACTTTTAGCAAAGGTTATCTCCTCAGACGATAATCCGGCGTCTGCATCGAGTGTATCGTCAGTGTCAAACTCACAGTCTGACGGTGCTGCCGGAGCGCAGTCGGGCGCAGAAAGCGCATCATCGGTTGTTGATAATTCATCAGAAGCTGCTCCATCGTCAACGCCTGCATCATCAAACTCCGGCGAAATAGATCAGCGCTATGCGGTAGGTGATTCCGCTGAACCGTGGAATGAATGGTATTTAAAAATAGTAAGTGTAAAAAGTCCGCTGGAGGATGGCTTTGATCCACCGCTTTCGACTATTACACAGGCTTATGCAGCATACAGCGATATGAAATTTGACAGCCGTGCAATCGATGCACTTGAGGACATGATAGAGGATGCTGCAGAAGACGGCGTTACGCTTACAGTAATATCATCATACCGCACAGTTCAAAGGCAGCAGGAGCTGTTTGACGATAAGGTAAGACGCGTGCTGCTTGAAGATCCATCGCTTTCGAGAGAAGAAGCTGAGGAAAAGGCGGCTACAGAAGTAACGCGTCCGGGAACGGGCGAGCATCACACCGGCCTTGCGGTAGACTTTAATTTGGCGGAGTCATGGTTTGAAGGCACCGTTCAGGATAAATGGCTTAAAGCAAATGCGGAAAAATATGGTTTTGTAAACAGATATCCCAAGGACAAGCAGGATATAACAGGAATAATACCTGAGGCATGGCATTACAGGTTTGTCGGCGCTGAGCACGCAAAGCGCATGAACGAGCTTAATATGTGC
>CAJFJP010000177.1 GCA_904384255.1 Candidatus Timburyella stercoris | reverse complement strand
GCAAAGGCGGACAGCTTTACAGATTGCATAGCTACTGGGGCAGTACTTGTATCATCTATAATGTTTGATGCATTTAATATAAATATTGATGCATATATAGGTCTTGCCGTTGCAGTAATGATAATAATAACGGGCGTAAGATCGGTTAAGGAGACGCTGGACCCACTAATCGGCCAGCCTCCGTCAAGAGATGTAACCGATAAAATTAAGGCGATAGCACTGTCTTATGACAATATACTCGACATACACGGTCTAACAATACATAGTTATGGAGCGGGACGTGCATTTGCAAGCCTGCATGCAGTAGTTCCGCAGGATATGGGGCTTGTTGAGTGCCATGAGATGGTCGACAGATGTGAGCAGGAAATAGAAGCAAAGCTGGGCATTAACGCGCTTATCCATATTGATCCAACAGGGACTAAAGACATAGAAACGCTGGATGTTAAGGCAAAAGTACAAGAAATAGTATGCAGTATAAATCCATCTTTGACGATAGTTGATTTCCGTCTGTATAAAGATGAGCAGAAAATGCTGTTTGATATATTTGTACCTGTAGGTGTAGAATTTAACAGAGAAGCCTTAGAAAAAGATGTTGAAGAAAGGGTAAAGTGTGAATTTATCGGATATAGCGTAAAAGCAAATGCGGTGATGGACACTTAGTTGTATGTGATTTCTGCTGCTTAGAATATATTAAATTTTATTACTAATTATATTTTTGGTAGGTGATTTGCTTTATATAATTTTCTCTCACGCAAAAAGATTTCCTACTTTTTTATTTTTGCGGCTGATAGGCCGCAGATCTATTTTACTTGAGATTATTTTTCACTATATAGCTATTTCTATCCGGTTATGCCGGAGGAATTGCCTTTTTTGCTAAAGCAAACAGCATATAAAAAATCCGCGGTATATGCCGCGGATTTTTTATTATTGCCTTCAGGCTTAGAGCAAAATCTTTGGCCGAACCAGTAGTAAATATGGAAGCCTTGGCGAATATTATTTTGAAGAATTTGTTTAGTTTAGGAAAAGAGCTAAAAAGTGCCGACAACATAAAGGTACTTGAAGGCTTATGCAAGAGGCATCCTAATTGCAGAAATAGATCGGAAGGCGAAAATAACTGGTTTACCAGTAACTGAGCAAGCAATGCAATGTACTCCCTCAGTATCACAAAGGTGTCAGTACTTGCTGGCTTCTCTAGTGTACCGGCAAGTCACTAGTTTACTAGTGGTTTTGATTTTGCAGATAAATTGGCTATAAAAACACAGATATTGATACTAAGGAAAATTCCCATTTTTTCAACTATAGATTAAACATCAATTACCGATTATAAAACAGCATAATTTATAATAATTATAAATTTATGAAAGCTCGAACATACCGTTATAAAGCTGATAATATTCTCCCTTTTGTGCAAGAAGGTCATCGTGGTCGCCGCGTTCTACAATCTGGCCGTGCTCAAGCACTATGATAGCGTTGGCGTTTCGCACGGTGGAGAGCCGGTGAGCTATTACGAAAACCGTGCGTCCCTCCATAAGCTGATCCATGCCCTTTTCTATTATCGCTTCGGTGCGGGTGTCTATTGACGATGTAGCTTCATCCAAAATAAGCACCGGCGGGTCGGCTATGGCGGCGCGGGCTATTGCCAAAAGCTGCCGCTGTCCCTGCGAAAGATTAGCGCCGTCGGATGTCACCATTGTGTCATAACCCTGCGGCAAGCGGCGTATAAAGGAGTCAGCATTGGCTATTTTTGCTGCTCGCTTTACCTCGTCAATACTGGCATTAAGCTTGCCAAGGCGTATGTTATCGGCAATGGTGCCGGTAAAAAGATGCGTGTCCTGCAAAACTATGCTGAGCGAGTGCCTGAGGTCGTCCTTGCGTATGTCCTTTACATTTATTCCGTCGTAGAGGACTTCGCCTTTCTGTACATCGTAAAATCGGTTTATAAGATTCGTTATAGTAGTTTTGCCGGCGCCGGTAGAGCCGACAAAGGCAATTTTTTGCCCCGGCTTTGCATAAAGGCTTATGTCCTTTAATATTGGATGGCCGTCGTCGTAGCCAAAGGTTACATGATTAAAGCGCACGTCGC
>CAJFJP010000176.1 GCA_904384255.1 Candidatus Timburyella stercoris | reverse complement strand
ACGGCTTTAAACGATGTCAGCTTTAAGGTCAATGACGGCGAAATTTTAGGCTTTCTGGGTCCTAACGGCGCTGGGAAGTCCACTACTATGAATATCATAACCGGATATCTTTCTGCCACCTCCGGCAGCGTTAATGTAAGCGGATATGATATTTTTAACGACCCGGTAGAGGTAAAGCGCAGAATAGGCTTTTTGCCGGAGCAGCCGCCCCTTTATACCGACATGACTGTTAAAGAATACCTTAACTTTATCTATGAACTTAAAAAGGTGCGTCTGCCGCGTGAAGCACATATAAAGGAAATCTGCCGGCTTGTAAAAATAGATGACGTATACAAGCGCCTTATCAAGAATCTTTCAAAGGGATATAGGCAGCGCGTCGGTATTGCGCAGGCGCTGGTTGGAAATCCGGAGGTCCTTATATTGGACGAGCCGACCGTCGGTCTCGACCCAAAGCAGATTATTGACATACGTACGCTTATACGCCACCTCGGCAAAACACATACAGTCATACTCTCGTCGCATATTCTGTCTGAGGTTCAGGCATCCTGCGAGCGGGTTATAGTTATAAACCGCGGTGAGATAATCGCCGACGACACTCCGGATAATCTTGCAAAAAATCTGTCAGGTGATAATTCGCTCACAGTACGCGTCGTCGGGCCTAAAAAGGAAATTGAACAAGCCATTTCATCAATAGACGGCATAATGCAATGCGAATGCCTGGGCATGCGCGAGGGCGATTCATATGAGTTTAAGATTGAAACACGTCCGCATATGGATATACGCCGCGAGCTTTCGGAGAAAATGATGGAAAATTCATGGAATATAATACTCATGAAATACAACGAATTGTCGCTTGAGGAAATATTCTTGCAGCTTACAGATTCCAGAAAGCCGAAAATTAAGCCTAAAAGGGATGCTGAAAGCAATGCTGCCGCTGTGCGTGCAAAAGCGGCGCAGACCGTTAACACAATGCTTGGAAATAAGCAAAAGCTGGTAGATGATCCAGATGATAAAAAAGGCGGAAAGGGGAGCAAAAAATAATGGGTGCTATATATAAAAAGGAAATGCGTTCTTATTTTACCTCTCCGCTGGCTTACTCGGTGCTGGGAATATTCTACTTTTTCTGTGGTATGTTCTTTACTCTTATTTTCAGTTACGGCTACACTACTCCTACGTTGATGTTCAATCAAATGTTTATTATAGTGCTGTTTATCATTCCGGTTCTTACAATGAGGCTGCTGAGCGAAGATAAACGCCAAAAGACGGATCAACTGCTTCTTACAGCGCCCACTAAGCTTTCGGGTGTAGTTATCGGCAAGTTTTTCGCCGCTCTTACGGTGTTTGCTATGGCTATGGCCATGTTCCTTATTACACAGCTTGTAACATCATTTTTTGCAACTGTTGACTGGATATTATTTATAAGCAACGCGCTGGGAATGCTGCTTTTGGCAGGCGCTCTTATTGCAATAGGATTGTTTATATCATCCCTAACCGAAAGCCAGCTTGTCGCTGCAGTTGTCGGATTTGCCGTATCTCTGCTGCTCTATATGATGGACAGTCTTGCGGCATCTTTAAATATCAATATTATTACAAAGCTCGTTTCATGGATATCATTTTATGAAAGGTACTCCTCTTTCACACAGGGTACGTTAAGCTACGCCGATGTAATATTTTTCGGCAGTGTAGCGGCATTTTTCCTATTTCTTACTGTCCGCGTGCTCGACAAGAAAAGATGGGCATAAATTTTCCCGACGCATGCTGTCAGGCCCACGGCAGGTATGCTGTTTATGTTAATATGTGGGCCGGAAAGGTTATCGAAATATGAGCAAGAAAAATGATATTAATGATATATACGAGGCCGAAAAGGC
The DNA here is from genome assembly GCA_904384255.1 of Candidatus Timburyella stercoris. Lineage (GTDB taxonomy): Bacteria > Bacillota > Clostridia > Oscillospirales > Acutalibacteraceae > Timburyella > Timburyella stercoris. Next base: position 231 of record CAJFJP010000176.1, on the reverse strand, counting down.
TGATGAGGTGAAAAAAGTCCCTCGGCTGCGCGGCCGGGCGCTTAAACAGGGCGGTTTTGTGATAGCCATGACGGCTATTGTGCTTGTAGTTATAATTGTTATAAATGTTATTGCTACTACGCTTTATAATAAATATCCGCTTAATCTTGACTTAACGGCTGACCAGCATTTTACCATTACTGATGAAAATCAGGAATATATAAGAAATATAAACAAGCCGGTTACTATATA
>CAJFJP010000175.1 GCA_904384255.1 Candidatus Timburyella stercoris | reverse complement strand
CCCCGCTTCATCTCGTACAAAGCCTTAATTTTGCCATCTAATAGAAAAGGCATCTATGGAAAATCACTTTGGATTTTGGGCTCTAAAAAGTTGCAAACCCGCATGAATACTGACAAAAGTGGGGTGGGCATTTAAAGTGTCCACTCCATCTGACTTTGGTGACCGTTTTTACTGTCAGTATCCGCCATGAAATTTAGCACAAAAATCAATCACTATAGATGGACCTCGACTATCTTATCATTCATATTTTCAAAAAATAGATCGTTAAATCTTCATTCGCGCCATATAAAAACAAATCCGAATACTGCCGCTGTATGTCCGCCCTCTCATAAGCATTGGTCTGAGTTAATAAATTGTAAGCTCGTTCGCAGCGATCAATGCAAAGAGATTGATATTCAGAATCGTCAACAACGCGATTTTCAAGGTCGGCAACTGTCTGAAGATTAAAGCGACGGCACCAAACGATATCGTTTTTATAAAGCAGCTGTCCTTCTTCACATGTTACGATGTCATCCATATCATAAACAATCGGCACTTTTGTTTTATGCTGGTACGCTGTAAAAGCTCGGCTGTGGCCGTCTGTCAATGTTAGCCTGCCATCTCCAAAATCATGGACGGGAAGCGGCTGACACAAATTCATGTTGTTTGGATCGAACCATTTTTCGATATTTTCCAGTTTGGATTTATTTAGGTACAGCTGACTGTCGGCGCAACCCATTGAACTCCTCGAAAGAAAATGTACATTGCTAATTCCTTTCAATAAAATTACTTATGTTAGCTTACAGCACATTTGACTTGAAAAAATCTGCAAGCCCACGAAAATATCAAAAAATGTGCCCGACAGTAAAATCGGGCACATAATCTGGAAGGGTTGAACACTTTAGATTCCACTAAAACGCGGGCGCAGTACTACAAAAAAGAAAAACCTACGGAGCGCGAATTGCTCACCACAGGTATGTGATAGGCACATGAAAAAGATATTTTCGGCTTTTCGGCGGTGGGAGCTGAACTCTCGCACAGGATAACACTTTGATAAGATGGGGACAGCGCACACTTAACTTCGACCCCTATTCACATACACCATAAAACTATAAAGATACCGTAATCACATCTGCATATTTCACAAACCCTATTTTTTCTGCCAGCCTTTGAGATGCAACGTTATGCACGGAAGTTGACCACTGGGGGCATATGCCGTTTTGAAGCATCTGTTTGAGGCATGTGATACACACCTGGGCCGCATAGCCCCTTTTCCTATACGGCTCCAATGTGCCAATGCCGATTTCCTGCACCTCATCTGGCAGATATGGCATATCAGGTGCATCAGAACAACTCACCAACAAGTCATGGTTAAAAAGGCCGCAGCATAAATGCCGTTCTACTAAATCCATAAAATACGTTTCTAACCAGTCGATCTCTTTACACCCAGGATTATTAGCAGTAAAAAAGTTCTTAAACTGCGGGTATTCTGCAGGAAGCAAATTTCGTGCATAAGATGTGGCCTGACGTACCTTATCCGGCTTGTCAAAAATATACTTGATGAAGTGAGAACAGTGGTTTCCAAACAAAGAAGTCATGACTTTTTCAATCTTGTCTACGGCTCCTGCAGTTTGAATTTGTTTCTTAATTGTGTCCATTGTATCGGAAATGTTTCCACTGTATGATATCACCGTCCGTTCGGGCTGACAAAGAATGTAAATGTCAAATTGCTGTGAATATCCAGCCTGAATTTGATTGCGTTCAGGTGAATAAACCCATTTTACGCCAGAAAATGAGGAACTTAATATATCTTTTTCACCAAGCCACAGAGAATAATATCGATTAGTTTTTTCTAGGAAGTCCATATACCTTCCCTCCAAAACAAGTATTTGTTGTCTAATTATATCACTCAGCAGCAAAAAAATCGACTGTTTTATAACAATAGACTTCTATTCGATATAACACTATAAGATCGGTTCAAGCGCAAGCCGATTGTTTGGGCAAAAGGAAAAGAGTTGGTTATTTGGAGAAATACTGCTCTCTAGTGATTAATAGTTCAATATTATCGTTTTCTTTGTTGTATTCTTTAAAACCAGCTGCAAGATGTGTTCGAACAGCAGCCGTCCGATTCATTTCAAAACTATTATGGACAGCATCGA
>CAJFJP010000174.1 GCA_904384255.1 Candidatus Timburyella stercoris | reverse complement strand
AATAGACACTTGCGGCTTGACCCATACTATATTGCCGTCTTTTATTATCGGTTCCATACTGTTACCGGATATTCTTACTCCAAACTCCGCCCCAACGGGGATGCTGTCAGCCGGAAAACTCATTGTCTCGTAACTGCTTTCCTGCAAATAATTGCCGGTACCAGCGGCTGCAGGCTCATTATATACCGGCATTTCTGTGTATTTGATATCGATAACAGGCTGTTCTGCTGTTGCGTATTTTCCGCTGTCAACCAAGTCCGTTGTATATTCATCGACCTTGCTCTGTCCGTCAGCGTTAAGCTGGCGGTATTTTCTTATGTGAGCTTGTTCTGGAAACGTTAAAACTGGCAGTTCGCTTTCAGTATCAGCCCAATAATCCAGCGGGACATTAAAATATTTTGATAATTTCCTTAATGTGGATAATTTTACTCCGTCATATCCCTTTTTATACCAACCGTCAATAGTTGTATAAGGAATGTCGCAAGCCTTAGATAACATATTTTTATTCATTTTATTTTTATCTAATAGGTAATCTAACTTATTAAGAAATGTCATAATTTCACCTCATAATTGCAGTATATCACTACAAATAAATAAAATCAAGAAAAAATTACCCTTTATCGTAAAAAGCACTTGACAATACACTAAAAAGGGTATATATTATATTCAAGAATTACCCTTAAGGGTAAAACGAGGGTGTAAATATGTTAGATAACCTTAGAAACATTATGAAAATTAAAAATATAAAGCAAAAGGATTTTGCATCACTATTAGGTATAAATGAAAAAACTGTAAGTAAAAAGCTTAACGAAGAAGCAGAATTTACATATTTAGAGTTTAAAAAAATCTGCAAATTTTTTCCCGAATATAATGCGGACTATCTATTTTGTAGCAATAAAAAGTAAGAAAGGGGATAACAATGAGACAGAAAATAATAACGAGTTGGGACGAAGTTCCAATCATAATGGATTTACCTATGGCTTCAAGAATTGTAGGGCAATGTCTTGAAACGCTTAAATCACGAGCAAGGCGCGGCGAATTTCCGGCATATAAAGAGGGAAATGAATGGCGCGTAGAAAAGGAGCAGTTAATCAAGCACATTGAAAAAAATAGGGCACAAAGACAGTAAAAAAGCCCTCCACTACGGGAGGGCGAAAAGGATTAGGGATTACATATTTTACACGGCTCATATCCTTGCGCTATTGCCTCTTCTTCAGACATGTGTTGAGTTTCACTGTTTTTAATTGACCGACAATCTTTTTCGTGATATTTTTCTCCGCTGTTAACAGCGATATAAACATAGTCTTCCTCCGGCTCAGATTGAGAATTCGACGAAACCTGAGCAGTATTATTGGATGAAGTTTCTGAGTAAGAGCTTGTTTCAGATACAGACGAAGATACCGTATAGGATTGCGGGCTTTCTTCTTTAGAGCTTGAATTTGTTTCAGAGGGCACTGCTTCCGAGGACACGGGTTTAGAAGATTGTGAAACGATTGATGATATGCCGGCTGCCGTTGAACTGGTATTATCAGAAGATGAAACATTCCCAGTTACAAGTGCTATTAAATATATCACTACCAAAGCCGCAACTATCCCTACAATGATATAAATATGCTTTTTCTTCATAATGCACCTCAAAAAGGATATAGCAGTTATTTCACAACATTAACTTTTATTACTGTACTGGCATTTGTGTATTCCTCACTGTCTGGTGAAACTAAAAAGTAATAGTTTTCATTTGGAATAGAAAACTCAATCGAATATATCCCATCGCCAGCATATAGCATATAAATACATGCATTTTTTGTTTCACCGGGATTTAGTGTACCCAAGTCTCTTATATCTGGATCGTCAAAATATGCTGATATAGTAAAATCTAATTGAAAGCCATTAGGATCATAACAAGAGTATCCGCCAACGTCTTCTGCTTCGGTTGATTTATTTGTAACAGTAACAGGTATAACTATTACATCGGCAGCTTGAATTCCTAAACTTTCATCAGCATATGGGTTATCAATTTTATTCCATTTAATGTTTTTAGCTAAGGATATTTCAAATTTATCGCATATAAAAGTAGAGCCGAGAGTTAGACTTCCGTCGTTAGATAATGTCGATGAGTTGCCGCACGATGTCACCATTGAAGCCAATAAAACAAATACAGCCGCAAACAATGCTATTCGTTTCATGTAAACACCCTCCATAAGTATATTTTTAAACAAATAGTAACAGATTAAGCGGAAGCATACAACATTTTAGAC
>CAJFJP010000173.1 GCA_904384255.1 Candidatus Timburyella stercoris | reverse complement strand
CAGTAGTAGCTACATCTGCAGTTGTTGTTACTAAGAAAAGAGCTAAATAATTGAATTAGCCAAATATTAAGAGGAGATTTTTATAAATCTCCTCTTTTTTTGTTGAGCCACCACTGGAGTGCATTTGCGATTAAAAGAGGCTGAAAGATGCCCGTGCGCAACAGGAAGTTTATGAAGAGCAGCTTATCAAATACTGGCATATCCTTTCCTCTTTGAGTAAATTTCTTTATAAATGTACAGAGATTACTGTATCCAGTCTGCAAATCATGAATGTGAACATCAAACGGTTAGAGTTGGTACATACATCGGTGAACTGATAAACATTTTTAATTTCACCTACAATGGGCGGAATTATTTTACCATTTTATTGTAGGAAAAAGCACTGACAGGTATTGAAATCATGGAATAATCTGAAAAAAATCGGAATTGAATGCTCAGTATAAGTAAATAGCTCGGAAAGCATCGCCGAATTTAATTTAGTGTTCATGCATGCCAGACATTACTTTTGTGTTTTGTAAAATGGCAGCCGCTTGCCATACAGTCCCGCAGCAGCGCAACGGTTATACAGGAGCTAAAAAAGCAAGCTGACAAATGGCAAACAAGAAATATGTGTATTTCGGAATATCCAAATTATGGTTTGAAAGCGTTTAATTTTGCAGTTAACAATCTCAGGCGGTCTCTTTTGGAAATTCAGATTATGCGCAGAAATCAACGGCAGAAAATATGTATAGGCATATTCTGCTAACGATTCCCAAAAGCAGGCAGTAACGAAGTTCAACAGAGACGTTATGTAAGAGACATGCTGTGTAAAAATGATAGTGTTGAATATAAGTGAAAAATGGGAATAGCGGTGAAAAGCAGTTTGGGCAAAAAAGAAAGCTCACACAGCATGAATGATTATGCAGTGAGCCTTGCAAAAAGAAATGTGTGGTTTCAGAGAGATAAAAAATTCCGTTTTAAACAGAAGAAAACCCGCAAAGCCTTTTGCTAAGCGGGTTTATGGAAGGTGTGGTCACTTTAGATGCTACTTCCGGCGCGAGCATCCTGCCCGGACAAAAAGAAAAGAGTCCGAACGCGAATTGCGTCCAGACTCAGTCTGGTGGTTGCGGGGGAAGGATTTGAACCTCCGACCTTTGGGTTATGAGCCCAACGAGCTACCGAACTGCTCCACCCCGCGATATAGAAAATTGTATATTAATTTTTTTATATTATACTATATTATTAAGATTAATTCAAGCTATAATTAAAAAATAAATTTAAATTTAAAATATTAAAAAATACAAGGAGATTACATTATTGCCGAAATAATCTTATAAATAGTTCAGATGCTTGCTAAAAATTTACATGATATCAGGATAATACCAATATATTATGCTCTTTATAAGAAATAATATTATTGTAACGATTTTTAAAATTATTGTTGCAATTAAAAAAAACTATGGTATAATTAGTTGTACAAACATTTTACTCACTTTTTACAAATTTAAAGGAGATGTAAGAATGAAAAAGTTTTTTGGCGTAATAGCCGCTACAGCGGTAGCAGCGTCATTAGCGCTGAGCACAACTGTAGCATCAGCAGATGTAATTTGGGCAGTGCCGGACGATCCTGAGCAGTGGGCTACATGGTTTGAGGGCAGCCCTGCACTGAGCGAGGCGACTGAGATATCAGCAGAGTCCACCGCTGACGGTATGAGAGTATGGTTCCCAGATACTGCAACAGGAGCGTTTAAAATCTGCAGCTTCTTGATGGCAAATGGCGCAGGCTTTACAGCAGTAGAGCCGGATGATGAGCTGCATGTAGATGTAACGCTTGAGGGCGATGCTGGCGGAACTGACGTTCGCTGGATAATGCAGCTTGCTTTTAACGGTGCAGGCACAGGCAATATGTCGGTTTCTAAATACATTGCCGCTGCCGCCAACAATGGACAGGAGGCAAACCAGTATGGTCAGATGCCTCAGGGACATTATGAGCTGGTAATCCCAATGGGCGATTTGATAGAGCAGTTTGACGCTGACAATGCTACTACAAATTATGACAAGATTTGGAACAGCGGTGCAAACAACACCAAGCTCCTTACTGGTGTAATACTTCAGATAGCTACAAACAATCCTGAGAAGAACTCGGATAAAGACCTCGGCCTTGTAATTCATGATATATCCATCAACACGGCTGGCTCTGTTACAGTTGACAATGACAATTCACAGGCAACCACAACTCCGTCAACGAGCTCAAGTGCAGGAACAACCAGCACAGGCTCATCGGCATCAAAGCCGGCAGCAACATCCTCAAAGGGTCAGGTAAGCA
>CAJFJP010000172.1 GCA_904384255.1 Candidatus Timburyella stercoris | reverse complement strand
ATTTAATATTATTTGTAAATATATAATATGAAGTTTGTTTATAGTTTTGTCGCTTTTTAGTAAAATATAAAAGAAATCCCCGTGCATTCGCACGGGGATATTGTTATTGTGATTATTCTTTTATGCTCTCCATAAATTCTTCTGTCCAATCAACATCATGCTTATCTATTATATATTCACTTATTTCCCTTAATTGACTGCTATTTTCTAAGAAAACATATTTTGTATCGTTTATTCGAGACCAGCATTTTATATATATTGTTTCACCATCTGAATTAGTCATTAAAATATTTAAGCTTCCTCCCAAAGTATCCATATTTTGGTCAAAGTTCTTTTTAACTTTTAAGTCTTTAACCAATCCTACTATTTCTTCTATGTCTTCTTTATCTGTTACCTCTATTACCTTATTGCCTACATTTCTATCATTTAATGATATTTTCACAATATCGGTCATATCGTTATCCGCTACTTGGCTTATTGTTCTTTCCACCAAATGCGGATATAAATATATCCCGCCGCCTATGAGTATAGCTGCTACTGCCACTATCACTATTGTTATTATAACTGGCTTCTTCTTCATATTATCACCGCCTTTTTACTATTAATATATGCTTTATGCCCAGCGGTAGTACCATGCCGCGCTATACCGTTCATATGTGTATAATATAAAATGCTTTGTGTTATAGCTCCATCCGTCGGCTATCCTTAAATAATTATTTCCCGGCGCTGCATATGCTCCTACCGCCAATACCGCATGGCCTTCTTTTTCAGTTGTATATACATCATCAGAGCCTGCAGGCATTGCCACATAAACAGCATTGCCGTTTGCAAACTGAGTTTTAAACCATGCCCAATCTATCCAGTATGATGTTAAATAATCATCGCCTTTTATTGTATTGAGCATATTAGCAAGATATTTCCTTAATCCATTAAATACATCTTTTGCTGAAGCTCCATCTGGAGTAAAATTAATACACCAAAGTATTCTATAAAAAGTTTCATTTTCATCAATTCTAAAGCCGCCGCAATCCGTTACAAATAATTCTCCTGCCGGAATACCCCTGCAGTCTACCCAATATTTCATCATATTCATGGCTGCCGTAGGTGAGCAATTATTATTTTCGGGAAAATCTCTAGAACTATAAGGTTTAAAATTCTCTAAATTAGGTAAATTCACTTCAGCAACATAATCATCAGGAATATCTCCATCAGGATTATAAGCATATGTGCTTATACCGCTGTTTGCCGCATTTGCCATTTTAACTCTTTTAAGCTCAGCTTCCGCCTTAAGCTCGTGCGTTATATCTATGCTCTCGGCGCGTACCTCTTTAAGCTCTGCCTTCGTCGCCGTCAGCTCTGTCCCGCTCTCTGCGTCGTAATATTTATTGTCTTTCTTATAGCAGTAGCTTAACAGTCCGTTATTCACTATCGCACGATTCTCAAGTTCAGGAAACAGCTCTTCATCCGTAAGGTGGTATTTATTCTCCAATCCGAACGCCGTCACGTTCATCAGGTTGTAATCCAGCGTGTCCAGCACTATATATCCGCTCTCTTCGCCGTCTGTCTCCAAGTTGAATATATACCCGTTTATATATCCGTCGGTGTCGTAGGTATATACCGTTTCGGCTATCTGCGTGCTGTCGTTCCAGTTGTCAGCTATACCGACGGCTATCTGCTCGTCTATAAAGCTTTCAGCATATTCCGCCGCCGTTTCTTCTGCGACATAGCAGAAGGTCCGCATATTCGGCGCCGGAACTGAGCCTATGCTTATTACCGCAGCAAGAGACAAAGCGGCGATGTTTATCAGTTTCTTTATTTTTACCACTCCTCATTTATTTTTAATTTTATTATATCACCTCATTTTAGCCTTATATTTTGAAATATGTCGAAAATATTTATTTGTTTTTAATTTCTTTTTATGATATTATACATTATTTTATTAAAAAACACAATAACTAAAAAAATATTACTTTCAAATTTTGACATGTCTGCAAAGCCATAGAGCAAAATTTGGCATACTTAAGGACGGCGAATTATGTAAACCACAAGTTTATTTGCTGACTGTCATTTAATCAACATTATTTTGTCGCCGATTTGCTGCAAAGTAAAACGACGGTAATTTTTTATATATTATATGGATTTATAAAGATAATTTGTCTATATGTCGAATATATGATATAATAACCTAAATAATATAAAAAAATAAATTTTAATCTATGTCTTATAAAGATAAAATAATGTTTTTTAATATTTAAAAATGAAGAGTGTGGCAGTACGCTAAATATTTATAATATAAATCTATGCTGGGGGTTAGTATGCACGGTATATATA
>CAJFJP010000171.1 GCA_904384255.1 Candidatus Timburyella stercoris | reverse complement strand
ATTATAGAGCAGAGTGCAATAAAGTCTTAAACAATTGGTTTTGCAAAAGCGTCAAACATACAGAAAATGGGTTTTATACTCACATCCTCAAAAATAGTTCCATTGTGTATCAAGCAATAGAAAAGACAGGTAAGAAGCAATTTACTTCTTACCTGTCTTTTTGTGTTCTGTATATCAGCTGCAATGTTTCAGTTTTTGGATTGATACTGTTTTATGCGTGGTTACCATAATAGCTGCTCTTTTTATTAGAAGATATTTTTTTGATTATTCATTTTTTCACAAAATTCACTTACTGCTTTAGCCGTATTATCCGGTAAAGTCCTATAATACTCTAGTAAGGTTTTCTCGTTTTGTGTCAAATACGAAACATTATCGTCTTCATTGAAAAATTCAGACATAGTTATGTTAAGACTACTGATTAGCATTTCCAGCGTTTCTACTGTGGCACTTTTATTTCCCCTCTCAAGATTGCGTATATGGCTCTCTGAAACATTACTGTCATGTGACAGTTTATATATACTTATATTTTTGCTTTCTCTTATTTCTTTTAATCGTTTTCCTACATTCATTATCTATGCTCCTATTTTATCCTTATTCCAATTTTATTATTATGTACGCTTTTTGATAAGGTATTTATAGAGCATGTTTTTATACACTATAGGATTATAGCATTTTAAACTGACAGCACATTTTTTGACAGAATTCCAGCACGGCTTTTGATGTATCTTCCGGTAATGACCGGTAATATCTTAATAATAAATTTTCGTCAGGCATCAGGTAATGACTGCTTTCGTCTTCATTAAAAAACTCTGACATAGTTATGTTAAGGCTGTTTATCAGCATTTCTAACGTTTCTACTGTTGCGTTTTTCTTTCCTCTTTCAATATTGCGTATATGGCTTTCAGAAACGCCGCTGTCAAGCGACAGCCTATAAACACTCATATGCTTGCTTTCCCGTATTTCCTTTAATCGTTTCCCCACATTCATTTTTTACTCCTTAGTTGGACATTTATTCTAAGTATAAATTTATTCCGTCCTTTTGATAAGGTATTTATAGTGTTGACTAATAAATACTATAGAGCTATAATTTTTAAAACATACTTAGGAGGAAAATAATGATGCGGAAGTTTAAAAAAATAAATACGTTTATAATACTATTACTTGCTATTATATTTGTATTAACATCATGTACTCAAAATTTAAGTGACAGAAATGTTGTAAATGTTTCATCTGTATCTTCCGTCTCGCAGGATTTAGACAATAATAGCTTAGTAATATCATATTTAGACGTTGGTCAGGGAGACAGCATTTTTATCATACTGCCAAACGGAGAAACGCTCCTCATTGACGCCGGCAATTTAAACAATGGCTCAGAGATTATTCAGTATATAAAAGACAGCGGTCAAAGTACTCTTGACTATGTTGTCGCTACACATCCCCACGCCGACCATATAGGAGGTATGGCAGAAGTTATAAATGCATTTGAAGTAAAGAAAATATATATGCCAAAGGCGCCCCATACATCTGTAACCTTTGAGCATCTGCTACAGACAATAAGCGAAAAAGGACTGCAAATCCAAACGGCTAAAGCTGGAAAAATTATATTTGATTATGGAGATTTAGAGGCAATATTCCTTGCGCCTAATAGCGATGAGTATACCGACTTAAACAATTATTCCGCCGTTGTCATGCTAACATATAAAGATATGCGCTTTTTATTTATGGGCGATGCAGAAAGTGAAAGCGAAAAAGAAATTTTATCCGCCGGGTTTGATGTTGATGCTGATGTATTAAAAGTAGGTCATCATGGGAGCAGTTCGTCAACTACACAAGATTTTCTTAAAGAGGTAAGCCCCTCTATCGCCGTTATCAGTGTGGGAATAAACAACAGCTACGGCCATCCAGATGACGATGTATTGGAAAGGCTTAATAAAGCTCATATCAATGTTCATCGAACAGACGAAAGCGGCACAATAGTTATTACCTGTGACGGTACAGATATTATACTGAATAATAGTTTATCGCCTCAGCAAAACACACATTCATTTTTAACTTCTTCATACTCATCTGCCAACAGCATAACAACAAGTGATGGACAAAATTTAACGGTTTATATTACAAGAACAGGTACAAAATATCATCTTGACGGCTGCCGATATTTAAATGACAGTAAAATACCAGTATTATTAAATGAAATTAATACAGATAAATACTCCCCGTGCAAAATTTGTAATCCACCATTGCCGTAAGATTTAATAAAGACAATATTATAAAAATGAAGAACTATTTTATATAAGTCAAAAATCGTCGGACGATATATAATTTGTCCGGCGATTTACATTTATTATGTATAATATTTGTCAAAAAGCAAGTAAGAAATAAGTATGAATTCATATAATTCGACATAATATTATTAAAAGTGACAAAAGTAAAA
>CAJFJP010000170.1 GCA_904384255.1 Candidatus Timburyella stercoris | reverse complement strand
TTTTGTTTAGCAAGTAAGATATTATTTTAAAATTGATTAAGACAAAAACACTTTAAAAGTATGTTTGCCGTAATTTGCGTAGTTATGATAAAAATTCCTACAAGCCCAATAATATTGGATGCTTGTAATCTATTAAATTATGAGAAATATTTATAAAAAATATAAAATGAATATTTTAGTAACAACCACTTTATTATAATAAACTTAAAAATTTATTAAAATTCAGGAATACCATAGATAGCTGCATTGAGATAAGACTATTTATGAATAAAAAAATTTATGTCAGTACAACTTCATTTTGATAAGTATTGAATAAATTCACGAAGTATTTGTTGTACTTTAATTTCTCTGCTTTATTTAGCGCAAGATAAATCCATATTGAAAACCAATCTGCCTACTTTACAAAAGAACTGAATTTAAAATTTCCGAATTTGAAAAACTATTAGAAAGTATTTTATACAAACATTAGGAAAAGAAATGCAAAGTACGCTTTTTCCCCTTGACAAAAGAGAAATATTATCGTATAATATACATTCGTAAAGCGATATTACTTTACATTAATGCTCGGTGGTGATAATGTTGGCAAAGGGAATAAAAAATTTAGATGTATCTATTCTTATAGACTGCTACGGCAATTTGCTGACAGAAAAGCAGCGTTCTCTTATTGAATATTATTATAATGATGATTTATCACTTTCTGAGATAGCGGAGAATGAGGGAATAACACGACAGGGTGTAAGAGACGCCATTAAGCGGGCGGAGACACAGCTATATGATTTGGAAAATAAGCTGGGATTTTTGGAAAAGCAGCGCCGCCTAAATGAATTTGCTTCTCAGATACGCGATGCAGCAATGGAAATATCTGAATATAATTACAGATATGGCTGCTCGCGGGAAATAAATGAGCGCGCAAAAGTTATATACGAGCTGGCAAGCGAGCTTTTGTAACGATGTGTAAGTAGTTTATAATGGAAATTCAATTATATTGTAAAAGTATTGAAACTGTATATATTGCATATATTGTTCAATTTAGTGAATAAACATTTATATTGTATGGTAAAAAGGAGGCGTCACTTTGGCGTTTGAAGGCCTTACGGAAAAATTGGCGGCAGCCTTTAAAAAGATAAGATCTAAAGGCAAGCTGAGCGAGGCTGATGTAAAAGAAGCTATGCGCGAGGTGCGTCTTGCTTTACTTGAGGCTGATGTTAACTACAAGGTAGCAAAAGATTTTACAAATAATTTGACAGAAAAGGCCATAGGCGAGCGGGTAATGGAAAGTCTTACTCCGGCGCAGATGGTTATAAAGATAGTAAATGAAGAGCTTACATCTCTTATGGGCGGCGAGCATGAAAGGATAAACCGCGCGTCAAAACCGCCGACAGTTATTATGATGTGCGGTCTTCAAGGCGCTGGTAAAACTACGCATTGCGCCAAGCTTGCAAAGCTGCTTAAATCTCAGGGACATCGTCCGCTGCTGGTAGCCGGCGACATTTACAGGCCGGCGGCTATAAAGCAACTGCAGGTTGTAGGCGAACAGGCCGGCGTTCCGGTATTTGAGATGGGAACGACGGCTCCGGAGAAAACTGCCGTCGCTGCCGTAAAGCATGCAAAGGACTACGGCAATGACTTTGTGATAATAGATACTGCCGGTCGCCTGCATATAGACGAAGAGCTGATGGATGAGCTTAAAAGGGTAAAGGGCAATGTTCATCCTAACGAAATTTTGCTGGTAGTCGATTCTATGACGGGTCAGGATGCTGTAAATGTGGCGTCAGCGTTTAACGAGGCGTTGGGCATTGACGGCGTAATTTTAACCAAGCTCGATGGTGATACACGTGGCGGTGCGGCATTATCTGTACGTGCTGTTACCGGCAAGCCGATAAAATTCTGCGGCACGGGTGAAAAGCTCGATGATTTGGAAGAATTCCATCCGGCGCGCATGGCATCGAGAATACTTGGAATGGGCGACGTTCTCTCTCTTATAGAAAAGGCAGAGCAGCAGCTTGATGAGAAAAAGGCTATGGAAATGGCCGACAAGCTCAAGAAGAATAAGTTTGATATGAATGACCTTTTATATCAGCTTCAGGAAATAAAAAAAATGGGTTCTTTAAAGCAGGTGCTGTCAATGCTTCCCGGCATAGGCAAGCAGCTTAAGGACGCTGAAATAGACGATAATATTATGATGCGTCCTGAAGCGATAATATACTCAATGACGAAAAAAGAGCGAGAAAATCCGGACATAATAAATCCGTCGCGCAAAAGGCGGATTGCGGCTGGCTCCGGCACAAGTGTTGAGGAGGTCAACAAGGTGCTTAAGCAGTGGGAACAGATGCGCAAAATGTTTAAGCAGGTTGGTCCGAAGAAAGGTAAAAAAGGCCGCAGAGGCTTTGGAGGTATGCGAATCCCACCGGGATTTGGTATATAAACTTATAAAATATTATTATCATTAAGGAGGTGTAACGAATGGCAGTTAAAATAAGACTTCGCC
>CAJFJP010000169.1 GCA_904384255.1 Candidatus Timburyella stercoris | reverse complement strand
GATTAAAGTCTGTGTAAGTCATTAGGATATATATATAATTTTAAATTTGTATCACAAACAGTCACTTTCAAATAAATATCTTGTCTGTCAGTGGCTGCAATAACGCCGGTAAGCTTTCACAGCTTTGCATCCGGCCAAACAATTTTTGCGCGCAGGCTTTTTACGCTGTTTATACTTTTTTAGACTTAAGATTTATATATATAAATTTAGAAGTAAAAAGCTTTTGTACGAAGGGCATATAAAAAATACTTGTTTGCAAAAGTATGAAATAGTATAATGTTATCACTTAATACAGTGATATTAACTGTTTTGTGATATATCTCATTCAATTACGCGACTTAAGTAGTTAGAAAAGTGAATATTTTGATGTTATTTTAAAAAGATTGCTACCGAAAAACATTAATAAAATGTCGTGATATACATGGAAGAGATATCGAAGTGTTATAACAAGCTGAACACAAAATGCTGCATCAAACATTAAAACTAATAGGCCGATTTTAAAGAAATAACAAAATTATGAATTAATTATGATTATTTTTATTGCAATACGGCGTTATAATTAATATAATTAAAAAAATTGTATTTTAGCTTTATAAGACAAAATGGAGTGTTAATATTTGGATAACGAAAAGTTTAAAAAATATGGAAAAATGCGCTTATTTGCAGGTTATTACCGTCCGCATATAAAGCTTTTTATACTTGATATGCTCTGTGCACTTTTTATTTCGGCCGTTGACCTTATTTTTCCGATAATAACAAGATATTCAATGAATTCTCTGCTTCCAAATTATAAATACGGCGCGTTTTTTGCGCTTATGGCGATACTGGTTGCGGCATATTTTATACGCGCCGCCGCGTATTATATTGTTACATACTGGGGCCATACGCTCGGCGTATATATAGAGGCTGACATGCGCCGCGACCTATTTGGGCATATGCAGCGTCTTTCCTTTAAATTTTACGATAAAAACCGCACAGGTCATCTTATGTCGAGGGTGACAAACGATTTATTCGATATAACCGAGCTGGCGCATCACGGGCCGGAGGATTTATTTATTTCACTTGTAACAATAATAGGCGCATTTATAGTAATGCTGACAATAAATTGGAAGCTTGCTTTAGTGCTTATAATACTTGTTCCTGTATGCGTGCTGTTTACCCTCATGCAGCGGCGGAGAATGATGCGCGCTTCTAAACGCCTTAAGGAACGCACCGCCGGTATAAATGCGAGCATAGAATCAAGCATATCTGGGGCGAGGGTAGCAAAGGCGTTTGCCAATGAGTCTTATGAAATAAAAAAATTCGGCGACAACAACGAGCAGTTTAAGTCCTCAAAATCCGAATATTACAAGTCAATGGGCATATTCCACAGCGGCATGGAATTTTTTACAAATATGTTTAACGTCGCTGTAATAGCTGTCGGCGGCCTTATAATCATGCTTGGCAGCGACGGATTAGATTACATAGACCTCATGACATTTACGCTTTATATATCTACATTTTTACAACCGATACGAAAGCTGGCACAGTTTGTCGAGCAGTTTACCTCCGGCATGGCCGGCTTTGACAGATTTGTCGCCCTCATGCGCGAAGACCCTGATATTGTAGATGCTCCCGACGCCGTTGAGCTTAACAATGTAAAAGGCGACATTAAATTTGACGATGTTTCATTCTCTTACGATAATAAGACAAAAGTATTAAGGCATATAAATCTCGATATTCCTGCAGGACGCAAGCTGGCTGTGATTGGCCCGTCCGGCGGCGGAAAAACCACTCTATGTCATCTGCTGCCGAGGTTTTACGATATATCCCACGGCACAATAACAATCGACGGTATAGACATCCGAAAAATCAAGCTGCAAAGCCTGCGTTCAAACATTGGCATAGTTTCGCAGGATGTATTTCTTTTTGCCGGTACGATACGCGAGAATATACGCTACGGCCGCATAGATGCCACCGACGATGAAATTGTAGAAGCGGCGAAGCGTGCTGAAATCCATGAAATGATAATGGAAATGCCAGACGGCTATGACACCGACGTCGGCGAGCGCGGCGCGCGCCTTTCGGGCGGTCAGAAGCAGCGTATAAGCATAGCCAGAATTTTTCTGAAAAATCCCAAAATACTCATTTTGGACGAAGCAACCTCAGCGCTGGACACAGTGACAGAATTTAAAATACAGCAGTCGTTTGACGAGCTTGCAAAGGGCCGCACAGCTTTAGTGATAGCTCATAGGCTTTCTACTATAAAAAATGCAGATGAGATTATAGTAATAGACGAGGACGGCATTAAAGAGCGCGGCAGTCATGAGGAGCTCATGAAGTTAAATGGAGAATATGCAAAATACTACGCCACGCAGTTTAAGCAGTAATAGAGCGCATATGCTTTTATTGACGATATTTAAGCTGCCGGATATCGAACATAATATGTTTTTCAGCGGCTTTTTACATGGACTGCATTAAAATTTTTGACATACACCAGTATGGCTGCAAATTTATGCCT
>CAJFJP010000168.1 GCA_904384255.1 Candidatus Timburyella stercoris | reverse complement strand
TAATACTGCATGAATAAAAACAGCATGGTAAACATAAGTGCAAGTCCGAATAGTATTACATAAAATACGCTGCTTGCAATGGCGGAAAAATAAAAGGCAACAGCTATATATAAGAAGGACAAAATAATATA
Organism: Candidatus Timburyella stercoris; assembly: GCA_904384255.1. GTDB lineage: Bacteria > Bacillota > Clostridia > Oscillospirales > Acutalibacteraceae > Timburyella > Timburyella stercoris. The sequence goes on along the minus strand of CAJFJP010000168.1, from coordinate 2,427 downwards.
ATCTATAACCGATGCAATCACAGACTGCTTAAAATTTTTCTTTATTGTCGATATAAAATCAGACCATATAAAAACCGGTTCCTCACGTGCAAAATCACGCGCTATTCTTATTGCTCCCGTCATAACCGGACCAAGTATTATTATCGGCGCAAAACATACCGGATAAAATATTGGATTTATTCCGTAATAATTCTGCATAAAAACAAGCGAGCCTATTATTATTGCTACCGGTATGACAAAAATAGAGCATATTAAACTTAATTTACATATATTCCACAGTTTACGCCAAAGTATTGAAAAATACAGCGATACCCTATTTTTCTGTTCTCCTCGCCTTACGCCTTTTCCCTCTTTTTCAAAATTGTACAGCTTAAACTTTGCCAAATTTATTACTCCTGTCCTTTTGCTGCTTTCACGCAAAATTTATTTCCCGGGAAAGCGCGTTGTTATTTTCATACTTATGATGGCAATGATATAAATTTATAATATCGCTTATATAAACAATTTATAAGCAAAACTTAAACCACAAATTTAAAAGTCAGTTTAAGCTTATTTTGCCCTCGGATGATACTTTTTATATATATTTGCATATCTATCCTTCATTATGTGTGCATATACCTGCGTTGAAGATATATCAGCATGTCCCAAAAGTTCCTGTATATCCTTGAGCTGAGCGCCGTTTTCCAGCATATGCGTAGCAAATGAATGCCGCATGGTATGCGGTGTTATATCCTTTTTTATGCCCGCCTGCTTCGTATATGCCTTTATTATTTTCCAAAAGCCCTGCCTTGTAAGTCTTGTGCCGTTTATATTGGTAAACAGTGCTTTTTCATCGCTGTCCATAACCATCAGCGGACGCGCCTTTGTTATATAATGCTCCAATACCTTTACAGCACCCGGATAAATAGGAATTATCCTCTCATTTTTGCTACTTGCACAATGCAAAATACCTATTGATAGATTAATATCCTGCATATTGAGGTCAATAAGCTCTGTCACTCGGAGGCCGGTGGCATAAAGAAGCTCAAGCATTGCTTTATCGCGTGCACCCTTTGTATCGCTCATATCCGGCTGGGCAAGCAGTAGGTCTATTTCCTGCCCTGTAAGTATGCTCGGCAATTTTTTCTCAATCTTTGCGAGCTTTATTCCCATTGCAGGATTTTCTGCTATTACATTCTCAAAGACTAAATACTGATAATAACATCTTATTGATGCAAGCACCCTCATAACCGTAGAATGAGACCTGCCGGCTGCCTCCATATCGCTTATATATGTACGTATGTCGCTGTTGTCCGCCTCAGTCGGATCGGTTACTCCCTTTCCCTTAAGATATGACAAAAACTGCCCTATATCTCTCATATAAGACTCCAGCGTATTATCTGAAACATGCTTCTTCTCTATTAAGTATGTTTCAAATTCTTTGTAATAATCTACCATTTTCGTCCCCTCATTTTTAAAGCGATATAAGATTTATAAATAATTTAGACAGCATAGCATCTATAAAGCATGAAATAATGCTTATTACCAAAATAATCAGATATCTTCTGCAAAATAGCTTAAAATCATTCCAAAGCTTATAATACTTCGATTCCGGCAAAAGCTGAGAGAATATAAACATTGACATTCGACTGCTTTCCCTGCATGCAAGTATCAGCGCCACAGAAGATATAAACGCATGCGGTACTATAATTACAACTGAAAAAAGCAGTCCGTTAAATCCATACGATAAATATAAATATCCGCATGTAAGACCTAAGCCAAGACCTTTATATATAAGTGCCGCAAATGAAATAGGTATTCCCGCCGCCGATAGGCCAGATATAAATACTATTATCAATAAAATCAACACTGAGCCAATCGACGAAAAGAAAACCGAAAAAAAGCCATGACTCTGCCTTAAAGAAATAAAATCCTCGAATAATCCTTTGGTGTAATAAATGGCATAGCCTCGCTGTATAATCGCCGCGCCGACTATCATACCGGTTATTACAACCACACACATTATAAGAAATTTAAAGTTTGCACTGCTTATTGAAGCGCCCTTTGCCCTTCTTCTCCTGCGAGGCATTGGCAAACGGTTTGTCCCTTCCATATATAAAGCCCTCCGCAACATAATATCATCATCGCTCTAAAGCAATAATCCTAAAACATATTATGCGGGAGTTGTCCGCTTTATTCTAAAAGCTTATTTCACAAGTGTTTTAGATTTTTCCGCCGCACTTTTCATGCCTTTTACAAATATGTCAGCAAAGCCGTTTTCTTCAAACGATTCAAGCGCCGCCTGAGTAGTCCCACCCGGAGAAGTAACCATTCTTATAAGCTCATCCGGCGTCATGCCGCTTTCGGTTAGCATTCTGCCGCTGCCTTCCAGCGTCTTCGCAAAAAGTCTCAAAGCTGCTTCGCCATCCATTCCGCAGGATTTAGCAT
>CAJFJP010000167.1 GCA_904384255.1 Candidatus Timburyella stercoris | reverse complement strand
TTGAACATAGGAAATATAAAGAGCAACTATATGATTTGTGTATTCATACTCATGGGCGCAAAGTTCCACAGAAGCTATTAGGCTTTTTTTGATTGCAAAATGAAAACAACGGATAATTATTGCTCATGATAGCCTCTCTTTTTCCAAATATTCTTCTAAGCAAAGGCCCTGTTCATACATTTCTGTTGCTGCTTCGACGCCGACATATCGGTAGTGCCATACTTCTTCGGCTGTCCCGGTAATATCGGTCTTTCCGGCAGGATAACGAAAAATGAATCCGTATTTATAGCTGTTTTCTTGCAGCCAGAAATAAAGGTCATAGGTGGCTCCGTTGATGTCCACTGCAATCCCCAGTTGATGCTCACTGCACCCGGGGACGGCAACCCATTGTTCCGCTTGTTCGACCGCTTCCGTATCGGAATATCCCTGCTGCTTATATTCAGCAATTTTTTCATCGTATAATTGCTGCTGTGTTTCTTGTGTGCGATAGCCAGACACTACCTTGGGAAGCTGATTCCAGTTGTCTTCTTTGGCTGCTTCCAGCATTTCCATAAGCGGTTCGTAAATTCGCTCATCCACCTTTTCGCCACCGGGTACTTCAACAAGAGTCAATGCATAATTTTCAGGAAGAGGGTTCCACTTATTGACTAATGTCAGGTTCCAATCATTGTCTGTATTTGACGGATGCGGTGTATTACTTTCTACATTTTCTTCCTGCATATCGCCGCTTACCACTAAACCTGGTTGACTGTCAGCTGGATTGACAATAATGCTTTCTCTGGAATTACCCTCGCTGAAAAGAAGATAGAATATCCCGGCAATCATCACCACGGCGAAAAGAACCGGGATAAACATTTGATATGACCTTCTTTTCTGCTTACGTCTTTTTTGACCGTTATACTGCATATTGTTATCGCTCATATTCTTTCGTAACTCCTTTCTCTGGGTAAATAAGAAATACCCTTTTACAGTAATGATTGTACTGTAAAAGGGTATTTTGAACTTTACTATCAGATTGCTTAATTCCTAAGATAATCCTAAGATTCAGATATAGGTAATCGAATGATGAATGTAACCGTTTCCTGCTCACTGCGGGCTTCAATCGTACCGCCATGTAAAAGGATAATTTCTTTCGCAATCGCTAACCCCAGTCCTGTACCGCCGGTATCGGAGATACGCGCTTCGTCTAAGCGATAAAACTTATCAAACAGGGACGAAAGTCTTTCGGCGGGGATTGTTTTTCCCTTATTTTGAAAAGAAATGGTTGTATACTGTTCCTCCTGTATGGCCGCAGAGGATAACATTTTTATCTGTTTTGTTTGAGGAGTCCGCATTATATTTTTTATACCGGCGCAGTTGTGATTTCACTCTCGCAATCAATTCAAGAGGGCGGAAAGGCTTGGTAACATAATCGTCCGCACCAAGCGTAAGACCGGTAATTTTATCCGTTTCAGCATCCTTTGCTGTTAGCATGATAATTGGATAGGTATACTGTTCCCTGATTTTCTGGCACAGCATAAAGCCGTTCATGTCTGGCAGCATAACATCTAAAATTGCCAAGTCAAGAGAGGTGCTTTCAATACATTTAATAGCTTCCTGTGCCGTATAAAACTTAAAGACCGTATAGTCTTCGTTTTTCAGATAGACTGCAATCAAATCTGCGATTTCCGTTTCATCGTCTACGACAAGTATTTTATCTGACATACAATCTCATTCCTTTCCATAGGGTATTGTTTAATTATATCAAGCTAAGTCGAATCGATTATTACATTTCAAATGAGTAAATATAAAGGTTTTCCTAAGATGACCTTTTGCACCGTCCATCAACGGGTTTTTCTGCATCTTTCGGTATCAACCAAACTCGGCCTAACTTTACCGCTCCGGGTATGCGCTCGCCCTCGCAAAGTTTCTGTACCCGCCTTTCGGAAATGCTCCATTTTGCCGCTGCTTCTGCGCAAGATATATATTCCATATTCGTACCCATCCTTTCTGCTCAAAACTTATCATGATATATTATATACGGTTGAGCGAACAATATCAATAGACTGCATATCTCGGAAATTTTTTCAAAAATCTCTCAAATCTTGGGCAAAACCGCTGCATATTTCGTCATATAAAGTGAGGGGGAAAGTGCAACAAATACCGCTTTTCAAACGGGATATTAAGCGAGGAAAAGCAAAGCACTTCTTGCATGTCGGCTCGGCCGGCGCTGGGTGCCAGTGGCGATCAACGCCCAAAAAAGAAAAGAAAAATGCAGGCATTTTTACGAAAATAGTACTCCTTTCCTATGCTTGATGTGGAAGAAGTAAGCAGAGCAAATGGGGACTCATTTGCTCTGCTTACTCCCTACCCAAAGCAGGGAAAGTAATGAAACAGAAACGAAAAATCAAAGACAAACATATTGTGGTAAAAAATCCGCTGTATCAAGAACTGCCGGAACACGAGATAACCATAAAATCCGGCAGGACGCTCTATCGTTTTACGGGCAGCTATGACGGGGAAAGGAGCCTGCCCCACAAGGTTTTACACCTTTTAGAGCAGGAAAATTCAAAGAAAGATGTTGAATAAAAATACCGAAACCGCTATAATAGCCCCAAG
>CAJFJP010000166.1 GCA_904384255.1 Candidatus Timburyella stercoris | reverse complement strand
ACTGGGTTGATAGGCTGCATGTGTATGTATGGTGACATATTTAGCTTGGCAGTACTAATTGGCCGAGGGCTTGACCTTTTTTACTTCCTTTCGTTCTGTTTATCAATTACTTTGCTTCAATGGTGGCTGTGTTTTCACAGCCTTTTTTTGTTTTATAAAAAATAAAGCTCCAGCATAAAATAATGCTGGAGCTACTTCTTGCTTTTTTATATTTATTTGTCCGGACTTCTTTTTAATAAGAATTTTTATCTAATTTTATATTATAAATTGTGTGAGGTATGCTGCAAAAGCAAATATAATGGTTGATATTCCCAAAAATACAAGCGCAGAAGATTTTATCAAAGATATTTTTTCTGGAGCATGTTTATAATACCTAATAAATATTTTATCATCAATTTCTGCAGAAAGTGGTACTTGAATCTGATTTATTAACACGATAAATTTGTCGTTAACTATATATCCAATATTAGCCCATTTGGAATTATTTTTTCTCATTTCTTTGTTAATAGCATAGTCTATTTTTTTAATAGTTCCTTTTGCTTTAACAGTATGTCTTAAATTTATTATATATTTTATAAGAAAAACTACAAATAATAAAGAGAAAGTTACTGCAAAAGCAAATAAAAATATGGTTTGTGGTTTAAAATATCCTCTCCTTTGTTTCATTATTATACGATAAAAAATTAAAATAGCAATATATCTATTAAATTTTATATACTTAAAATCAATTTAAACTAAAATAAGAAAATAGCATCGCTGAATTTTATAAAAATTTTGGTAAATAATAATTTTAAATTATCTTGGGAGCTGTATATATGGATAAAATTCAGAGAACAAGGCCAAAAAATAAGGCGAAGAGCGGATTGACAAAGTTGTTAAAAGCCCTTTTTATAATATTGTTTTGTTTAATCTTAGTTATACTGGGATATCTGTTTGCTGATATAATAGATAATGTAGTTAATTATATAGGTTAGTATTGGCAGTAAAAAGCGGTGTTCTATAAATACTGCTTTTTATTTTTATATAGATTGTACCTTTTAAACTTGACCGTAGTATATAGCAAAAATATATTGCATAGACTTTAATGCTAATAAAAAGGATAAATAAATTGGGCGACATTTTCACAGATTGTTTACATAATCTTAATTAAAAGACATAAGATGATATCGCCCTTCGTGTTAAAATAACAGCAAATAAACAGAAAGGGTGATATGTATGAAAAAAAGGCCCGTGCTTGTCTGCGTCACGGCACAGTCCTCATGCGATGTATTGATTGAAAAGGGACGAGACATAGCAGAGAAGCTGGGGGCGCCGCTCGAGGTAGTAAGTGTTCAGTCTGTGGATATGACTGCACAGCAGCGTGCAGACGCCTTAGATACGCTGTATGCTATTTCCAAAAGGTCTTCTGCTGACATAGTGGTATATTATAACAATGACCCAGCAGAAACAATATCGCTGCATGCAAAAATGTCAAAGGCATGTTATATAGTAACTGGCTTACCGAGAAGCTCAAGCAATGGATTTTCCAGCAAGCTTAAGTCAATACTGAAAGATATACCGGTTATCTCAGTTGATGAAAACTATGTTTTTCCAGATTATCAGGCACATATTTCCGGTAAGAAAATAGCAGCTAGGTTATAGATATGAATAATTCACAAAAGAGATAGGAATGAATAGAATATTATCAGGGGGCGTTAAGGGCCCGACAGCGTCGGTGGCGGATATCCGCCTTTGGGGAGCCGAGCGCAAAAAAACGCGTCCCTTTATAATAAAGGCAAAACAGCACTGTTTTATATAAACGGCGCTGTTTTGCTATATTTATAGACATAACTGAAGCTGCTCTCCAATTGTGGCCGACTTTATTAACAAAACTATATCCACCTTAGCAAACTCCAGCCTGCAGCCAATGTGAAGATTTTTGTTTAAGATATCGTGCCGCCTAATAATATTTATTGAAATTTGACAATAGTGTATAAAGCTGTGCGGCTTGCTGCAAAAAGGCTATCAATTACGCATGCACAACGGCACCAGACGTTTATTATAACTTATAACGCCTGAAACGAAATTTTTTATAAGCACTGGTATTACTTTATTTCAATAAAGCCATTTTAGTAAAAATAATCGTGCGCCGATAGCTTTGAAAAGCTTGTAAAAAATTTCGAGTTTTATCGCCGTCTGTTAATTACATGGTTTCTCCTGTCAGTTTCAGTCAGCCTTGTACGCCCGCAAACCCGCATGAAATCTGGGCTTTTTGAAAAAAACGCCCGTAAATACTGAGGAATCGCTCATCGGTTCCAATCAGCGATTTTTCCGCTTTTGGAAAGAACTGCGGAAAGAACAAAAATCAAAAGGCAATACACGGACAGTTCGAATGCCGACAAAGATTATCAAGATATTGAGGTGTATTGTCATGAAAGAAAACGCAATCAACTGGGACGATGTTTCCGATGTGATCACGAAGGATCAGCTGTATCGCATTTGCCACATCAGCAAATCCACCGCCCTGTACCTGCTCCAAAGCGGGAAAATCCCCTGCGAGTACACGGGCAGGAAAACACGCTGCTACAAAATCAAAAAGGAGGATGTCATTGCCTATCTGGAAAAC
>CAJFJP010000165.1 GCA_904384255.1 Candidatus Timburyella stercoris | reverse complement strand
GTTCATTACACTGCTGGATAATCATCCGTGGTTTAATATAAAGCTGCTTGCTGCAAGCGGACGCTCCGCCGGCAAGAAATATGCCGACGCTGTCGGCAGCCGCTGGGCAATGAAAACGGATATTCCTCAGAGCGTGCAGGACATGATTGTAATGGATGCTGTAGAGGACATGAAAAAAATCGCTAGCGAGGTTGATTTTGTCTTCTGTGCCGTCGACATGAAAAAGGATGAGATAAAGGCACTTGAAGAGGCATATGCCAAGTGTGAATGCCCGGTAATATCCAACAACAGCGCTCACCGTCATACGCCCGATGTGCCTATGATAATTCCGGAGCTTAACGCCGAGCATGCTGTGCTTATTGATACGCAGCGCAAGCGGCTTAGCACAAAGCGCGGCTTTATTGCCGTAAAATCCAACTGCTCGCTTCAGTCGTATGTGCCGGCGGTATATCCGCTGCTCAAATTTAATCCCAGCCGCGTGCTTATTTCAACATATCAGGCTATTTCCGGCGCCGGCAAGACGTTTGAGACGTTTCCGGAAATTGTTGACAATGTAATACCATTCATAGGCGGCGAAGAAGAAAAGTCTGAAAAGGAGCCGATGAAGATTTTCGGCACTGTTGAAAACGGCGTTATTAAAGAAGCTGTGCGTCCGAACTTCACTTCACAGTGCATACGCGTTCCAGTCAGCGACGGGCATCTTGCGTCTGTGTTTATTTCTTTTGACAACAAGCCTTCTAAGGAAGAAATACTTAAGTGCTGGAAGGAATTTTCAGGCGAGCCGCAGAGACTTAATCTGCCGAGTGCGCCAAAGCAGTTCCTGCATTATTTTGAAGAGGATAATATGCCGCAGACAAAGCTGCAGCGCGACCTTGAGGGCGGCATGGCAATCTCCCTCGGAAGGCTGAGAGAGGACAGCCAGTATGATTATAAATTCATCGGTCTGTCGCACAATACATTGCGCGGTGCTGCGGGCGGCGCCGTACTTATGGCGGAGCTGCTCTGCGCCAAGGGATATCTTGATTAATATCCGCATATGTACAGCCGTCCTGCGCTAAAGGATATTCTGATATAATGTCTACACAGAGCCGCCTTACGCCAACGGACATTTAATTAACCACACAGGCGCAGCCAACCTGCGTTAATGGATATCTTGTTATTCCGTCATAGGCAAAGCTGTTCTATATCAATGGGCGCTATATTAGTTGTGCATACACAGACAAGTTTTTCTGCTAAGCGGCGTCGTGATTAATACCCGCATAATTTATCATTGCCGCTTAAGCTGGATTATAATAAGTTATACACAAGTATATTTATTTTTTAAGAGGTTATATGTTATGAAAAACACTATATTTAAGGGGGCCGGAGTGGCTATTGTCACTCCAATGAAGCCGGACGGCTCGGTAAATTACGACAAACTGAGAAGTCTTATAGATTATCAGATTGAAAACGGCACACAGGCGATAATAGCCTGCGGCACTACCGGCGAGTCCCCTACCCTAACGCATGAGGAACATGTGGAGGTAATAAAGACAGCGGTTAAGCATACCGCCGGCAGAGTGCCGGTAATTGCCGGAACCGGCAGCAATGACACGCATTATGCGCTGGAGCTTTCAAAAGAGGCTGAAGCGCTTGGCGCCGATGCACTGCTTATGGTTACTCCATATTACAACAAAACGTCTCAGGCGGGACTTATAAAGCATTATACTTATGTGGCGGACAATGTTAATCTGCCGATTATACTTTATAATGTTCCCGGCCGCACAGGGACAGATATAAAGCCGCAGACCTACGCCGTTTTGGCGGAACATAAAAACATAGCCGCTATTAAAGAGGCCAACGCCAATATAAACGCCATAACTGAGACTATGGCACTGTGCGGCGACAAAATTGATTTATACTCCGGCTGCGATGAACACATTCTGCCTATACTTGCACTGGGTGGAATAGGTGTTATATCGGTACTGTCCAATGTTATTCCGAAGCAGACAAACGATATCTGCAAATATTATTTCGACGGTGATATTGAGAAAAGCCGCGCTCTTCAGCTTAAATATTATAGTCTCATAAAAGCGCTGTTCAGTGATGTTAACCCTATACCTGTCAAAGAGGCTATGAATATGATGGGATTTGATATAGGCAAGTGCCGTCTGCCGCTCTGCGATATGAGCGACGACGCCAAAAACAAGCTGAGAGCCGAGCTTGAGAGAAATGGATTGCTGTAAGCTGTAAATTATGAGTTCGGCAGCGTCTGTAAGCCAATTTTTCAAAGAGAAATAAGGTGCAGCAGAGCTTTTATCTTTGTCAGATTTTTCTCTGCAAAATAGACTTAAGTTGATCTTTATCTGAAGTTTTTGTGTTTTATCTCTTTGTGCTTTTAATTAAGATTTTGACTGGCAAGCAGACAGTTCGGAAGAGATTTTGCGCCGCAGTAGACTGATGCTCATCGGCGGCGCTTAAAGTAAATGTATAATAAAAATTATAGTGAGGATGTGCAAGCATGGTACGAATACTTTTAGTCGGCTGCAACGGACGTATGGGAAGCGTTGTTACTTCTGTTGTATCTGAGCGCAGTGACTGCACAATTGTCGCAGGAATAGACATTGACCCGGTTCATCTTAACAACTATCCGGTATATAAGGATTTTTCCTCATTTGA
>CAJFJP010000164.1 GCA_904384255.1 Candidatus Timburyella stercoris | reverse complement strand
CTTCAAGAACTAAGCTTTAAAATCTTTTATTTTGCGGTGATTATAAATCTATATTTTTCTGCTTGCGTTAAAAAAGTAATGTACGGTATTTTGTATTAAAAAAAGTCTAAAAAATACAAAAATTTGAATATTTTTTAATTTTTTATTTACTAAATTTTGTGATTTTATTTATTTGTTTTTAAATTTATTTTGTTATCTTATTATATCTTATATAAACAAGATGTGATTATTTTTTTCTAAATTAATGTAAAAATCAACAAAAATCTACATGATTTTACTCGATTTTTAAGTTAAATAAGAAATTTCCATATTTTTGCTGTGAAATCCAATCACATCTCATAGTATATTATGATTTTTTATTATATAATTTATAAAAGAATATATTTTTAAGGAGATTATAATGTTACCTTTAACCTTAAGAAAATACAGAGAAAAGATGGAACTTACCCAAAAACAGCTAGCGGAAGTTCTAAATATTGATAGATCCACTTACAGCTATTACGAAACAGGTAAATCGGTTCCTCCTATAGAGACGCTTATTAAGCTCGCCAGAATATTTAATACTACTGTTGACAATCTTTTAGGATATGAACGTGAAGAAAGTGAAGCGGTAGTACATGATGATATCACTGTTTATAATAAATCAAGAGAAAATTTTGCTTTGCTCAGCGAGGACGAACAGGCTATTATCATGAAATACCGTCAGCTCTCTGCAGAGGAACAGGCAAAGCTTAATAAATTTATAAATTCCAGCATAGATAAAAGCAAAAAATAATAATATTAGTAATAAAAAGCGCCTCCGTTATTTTTCGGAGGTGCTTTTTTATTTGTTGAACAGATTGCATCTAACTTTTAGTTAATATATTGGTACATTGTTCGCAAATGTGTAATGCACGCTAGACCAATATAAGATTATCATAACTATACAAATACTCATCGAGCCGGCGCTTTAGCAGATTTATCTTTACCGATGCATCGGGAAATATTTGCAATATACAGTATTTTGAATTTTATTACAAGCAATTTAACTTTTTCTGAAAATATATTTTTCTCTGCTGTGATATAAATATAATTTTACGTATTTTCATTCACAGAATACATGATTTCCTATAGTGGTTATTACTCTTCTGGAAAGAATCCATGAATTTGTAGCAGTTGCAGGATTATAATAGTATAACGCCCCGCCGGATGGATCGCTTCCGTTCATTGCCTCTTGCGCTGCGCGATATGCGCTTTCAGCAACCGGCTCATTTATCTGTCCGTCATACATGCAGTCAAACGCACCCTTTTGGTATATAACTGATGATATGGTATCCGGAAAAGACGGATGCTTTACCCTATTCATTATTACTGCTCCAACCGCTACCTGTCCGTTATATGGTTCGCCTCTCGCTTCCGCAGATATTACTCTGGCTAACAGGTTATAGTCCGATGAGCCAACACTTGTTCCTGAATTTTCGGTTATTCCCAACGCCTGTAAGGTCTGAGTTCCGGCTATGCCGTCAACACTAAGTGAATTATCACTTTGAAATTCTTTAACAGCATTCATTGTTTGATATCCGTACATACCGTCGACATTTCCCTGGTAATATCCCATGTCTTTAAGCTTCTGTTGTATTTGTACCACTTCATCTCCGCGAGAGCCCATTTTTGAGAGTGCCGATGCGCCGCCGTCGGATATGAAAACAATTATTAGTATATTTAAAAGTATTATGGTAATAATCTGCCATACTTTTTTGGCTGCTTTAGACATTTTTATATTCATAAAATTCCCTCCCAACTAATAAAAGTTTTCCTTTATATGTCTATATTATTCCTTGAGAAATTTTAGAAAAACTTTTTTGAGAAAATTTTACTTTCTCTTATAACAAATAAATATACACAATATGAAAAATTTTAAACTTGCACAGTAGTTCTTTTCAGTAATTTTTGCAGATAATATTTTTCAGCTATTTAGTGCAGAGCACTGCATGATATATGCATACACTTGGATATGTGATACTGGTCCTTAAGTCTTGTTGTTACGCATTTTTACTATCCATTTGAAATCAGTTCAAAAATCTTATTATATCGGTCCAGCAAGCTTTTATCTAATTCTTCATCACCATCATCATAACAGATGAATGTTTGTTTGAACTTCCTAAATAAAAAAATCGGCGCTTTATAAAGCACCGATTTTTTATTTAATATTCATTAGTCACTTACATATGGAAGCAAAGCAATATGACGCGCCCTTTTTATAGCCGTCGTAAGCTCACGCTGATGAGAAGCGCATGTTCCAGTTACTCTTCTCGGCAATATCTTCGCTCTCTCAGATATAAACTTTCTAAGCTTTGCAGTATCTTTATAATCTATATATTCGCATCTGTCAACGCAAAAAGCACATACCTTTTTGCGGCTTTTTCTTCCGCGATTTTGCTTTTCATCTCTTTCAGCCATTCAAGACACCTCCAAAATTTTAATAAATTCCGCCGCTTATTAAAACGGCAGATCATCGTCTGCGCCCTGTATTTCCTCAAAATCACCAGCATCGACGCTCGAAAACGACGGAGCTTCCTGTGACGGCGCATTGTTATAGGACGGCTCTGTACTGCCGTAATTGTCCCTCTTAGACTCTGCAAAATGTACCTGATCTGCTACCACTTCATATACACGACGATTATTACCGTCTTTATCAGTATAGCTTCTT
>CAJFJP010000163.1 GCA_904384255.1 Candidatus Timburyella stercoris | reverse complement strand
ACATAGCTGGCAGCTCTATTGACGACTATGCCGCTGTAGCGGAAAAGCTGGATGGGCAGAAGGTGGATATGATAGAGGTTAATATCTCCTGCCCGAACGTTAAAAGCGGAGGAATAGCTTTCGGCACCGATCCGGCTGTTGCAGCAGCGGTGACAAAAGCTGTGCGGCGCAGTACGTCTAAGCCGGTTATTATGAAACTGTCGCCGAATGTAACGGATATAACGGAAATAGCAAAAGCTGTGGAGTCAGAGGGAGCCGACGCCGTATCGCTTATAAATACGATTACCGGCATGCGCATAGATATTAATACTCGCCGGCCGATACTCAAAAACAACACCGGCGGCATGTCAGGCAGGGCAGTGTTTCCTGTAGCGGTTAGAATGGTCAACGAGGTGTATCGCAGTATAAAGCTTCCCATAATAGGAATGGGCGGAATATCAACATGGCAGATGGCTGTGGAGATGATGCTTGCCGGCGCGTCTGCGGTACAGGTGGGCACTGCCATGTTCAGCGACGCGTATGCTCCCATAAAAATTATAGACGGACTTGAAAAGTATGCTGAAAGCGCGAGACTCGAAAATATAAGTGAGATTACCGGCAAGGTAAATTTGTGGTAACTTTCAGCGCGCATCTTATTATAATTGTAAATGTAAGATGCGTAATTTAAAGCTACAGCTCTGATTTTTATAAACATTTAATATTATTAAATTTGTTATTGATTATAAAAAGACTAAATTTTTCACTTAAGTAATATTGTTTTGAAAAAATTTAGCTTTAGGCATGAAGCAAATCGATTTGTCAACAGCAAGATTTTTAAATGCAAAAGCTGCCAAGGCATCGTTTATTAACAGGCTGTAAAGATAAGTGATAGAAGTTGAACAAAATTGGTGTGTTGAGAGATAATTTGGCAATAGAGAGATTTATAGGTAAATTAAATCTGCCAGTTTTGCTGGTAGAATTATCTCGCAAAAGTCTATTTTCATATATGCAGTAAAGCGAGCTGCTGACGGAGAATTTTAGCGGCAAGTTACCATTTGAACATCATCATTCTGTTAATGGGCAGTAAAGCGACTTATGCTATTAAATACAAATTGGTGTGGTGAGATGCTTTCTGATAATAGGTTCATATATGGCCAATTCAATCCGCTGATTGGCCGGTATCTTAGACTAAATTTATTCGGCTGCGGCGTAAGTGATGTTTAATTTTATATAAGGCCTCCATTTGGATGCTTTTGTCTGCATTGCGTCGCATACGCTTATTTGAAGCTTAGTTTTTTATTTTCTCCTGTTGAAAAAGCGTTTCTAATAATGGGACATATTGGCTGCAATATTGTGCTCGCCATGGCATTATTGCCACATCGGCAGCCCGGCTATGGGCAGATTTATTAAGCTTTAGCTGCTGATAGGTAATAAGAATACATATCAAAGGGAAATTTATGGAAAAAATATTGTATCTCATACGTCACTGCGAGGCAGACGGCAATTTAAACAGAATATTTCACGGAAATTATGATTCTGATATAACTGAAAACGGCAAACATCAGCTTGAAAGACTCAGACGTCGCTTTGCAGATATACATTTGGATGCACTTTATTCAAGTCCGCTGCGACGTGCGGTAAAAACTGCCGAAGCAGTAGGAAGAGACAAAAATCTGGAGATAAACATATGCCCCGGCCTTATTGAAATAAACGGCGGCAGCCTTGAAAACCGGCCGTGGAAGGATTTCCCGCTGCTGTCAGAAAATGAAGCATATAACTGGGTGCATCTGCCGGCCAAAGTTAAAATGCCAGGCGGTGAAACGATGCAGGAGTTATATGACCGCATATGGTACGCCGTGCTAAGCATAGTAAATTCAGAAGCGGGAGCAAAAACTATCGCTGCCGTTTCGCACGGATGCGCTATTCGTGCATTTTTATGCCGTGCGCTTGGTTATGGAATAGATAGATTAAACGATGTCGGCTGGTGCGATAATACGGCGGTCAGCAAAATTGTTTTTGCTGACGACGGAAAATGTGATGTGGTTTATTTTAACGATGCGTCTCATCTGGACAGTGATTTATCTACTATAGAAAAGCAGAATTGGTTTAAGAACAGCGAAAATTATTTTAATGAATAATTGCAGGAATATATATTAAATGTAATAATGTGCAAACAGCATATTATTAATCTAAAAGGATAGGTGGCAATAAATTGGTAATAATGTCGGTAGATTTAGGCCTTGCGCGGACAGGTATAGCTTTTTGTGATAAATCCGAAATGTTGGCCACCCCTGCTGGAAATATTGAAGAAAGTAATGATAATGTCCTTGCAAAAAAAATAGCGTCTATGGCGGAGGAAAGAGGCGCAGAAATTATAGTCGTTGGCTATCCGGTGAATATGAACGGGACAATAGGGCCAAGAGCTGAAAAATGCCGTGAAATAGCCGGTAAGATAGGTAAATATACAAAAGCGGAGATAGTGCTTTGGGATGAGAGAAGTACTACTGTTTCGGCTTATGCGGCACTTAAAGATGGAAATGTTAGAGGAAGAAAAAAGAAGGGAATAGTAGATTCATTAGCGGCAGCTATTATTTTAGAAAGCTACATTAACTATCGCAGAAATATGCAATAAATAAAAAGCAGATATCTGTTTGACATACGCAGAAGTTGAAATACATTATAAAAATTTAAAGCAATTAATATTTTGCTGCTTATTATAAATTTGTATGTTGCAAAATTTAATAACCTGTCTAAGCTTTGAAGATTTTGCTTTATCATGCGGCAGTTATGTGTAAAAATAAAAAACGGATGTATCTAAATTGTAACGCCAGATAAGGAAGTATTTATGTAAGGGGTACGGTGTAACTCAGAAAAATGGGTTACGCCGTACCTTTT
>CAJFJP010000162.1 GCA_904384255.1 Candidatus Timburyella stercoris | reverse complement strand
GACGCCTTTTGCAAGCGTCTGCACATAGACTATGACAATAAGATTGTTGAGCTAATATCCGACAATCCTGATTATCAGCCGATTATCGTAACTAAAAACGATAATTTATTTACTATTGGAAAGGTGCTGGGCATAAACAGCAAAACTGCATCTGTTACTGACTTCAAGCCTGCAAATAAAGACAAGGTGCTACATGGACGAGCCGTTGCTTTCGGCGGCGCTACACTGGAGACGGAAATTGATGAAGATGCCGCAATGGAAATTGCAGAATTAAGAAAGAAGCTTGACGAGAAGCAAAGCAATAACTAAATACCAAGCTTTGCCAATGAAAATTGTTAAATTGTGCTGTAAGATTATATTATAAATCTTATGGAGTGATTTTATGTATAATCTTAATAAATCAGCACAAGAGTTTATTAAAAAGCACAACCTTTTAAACGAAAATCTTACTGTAAATAAGATAAAAGACATAATTAAATCATATGGATTTGCTATTTATGAATACGACGGTTATTGCTCTTATGCGGAAGAAATACTGAAGAGAATAGGCGCTTTAGATTATTCTAAACACACAAACAGTTTTACTTATTATGACAGCGATAACATGATAGTGTTTATTCGTAAGGGATTGGGCGAAGATGATCGGCTGTCTTTGCTACTGCATGAATGCTGTCATATATATTTAGATCATCCAGCCACATGCAAGACCATAATAAACACTGATGTTAAGCGTGAGCATGATGCAAATCTTTTGGCAGAGCTAATAACAAGCAAATTAAATAGGGGCATTAAGGTTAAACGCGTATTATTGCCTGCTTTTTTGATTGTAGTTTTATCTTCAGTTATTATATGTTTGATAGGTATAAACATAAACAATAATTATGTTTTATATGAACGGCCAAATGTTAGCAGCGGCGAAGTTAATATGCAGGCATCTGTTGCAGAACAATCCGAAGCGCTGTTATCTGATACATCAAATACTAATGTCTCATCGAGCGAGTCGGCAATTGTTAATATGTCATCAGTTTATTGGACGGAAAATGGTGAGGTATATCATCTTTACAAAAACTGTCAGCACTTAAAGAACTCAACAGAAGTGTTTTCTGGAACGCCGGAGAACAGTGGGAAGGAAAGATGCTGCAAAACATGCTTGGGCCGTGTTGCTATTGAATATCAAAATTAACGGGCGGTGTCAAAATGCCAAAGAGGAAAAATGCAACTCGTACTGATGGACGTATACAAATAAAAATATTTCTTGGCAGAGATGAAAATGGCAAAAAGAAGTATAAATATGTCTACGGCCATACACAAAAGGAAGCAGAACAAAAAGCCGAAGAAATAAAATTATCTTTGCGCAAAGGACTTAATATTATTGACGCGAATTCTCCGTTTAGTTTAATTGCTAATAGATGGCTTAAAATTAAACTGCAATATGTTCAGGGTATGGATTATAAATCATCTGTTGAGCAAATTAACACTTACATAGGCGATATTCCCATTAGCAAAATAAATATTGTTGATATTCAGGACATGATTAATTCTCTCGCTATATGTAACCCTAATACCGGAAAACCCGCTTCAAAAAGGACTTTGGTAATTAGAAAATGTACTACTAAACAAATTTTTGATATGGCCATTGAAAACAGAATTATTGATTTTAACCCAGCTATATATATTAAAATACCAAAAGATGCACCTCGGTCTTTGCGACGGGCACTAACAAAAGAAGAGCAGAGTTGGATATTAAATACAGAACACAGAGCACAAACCGCCGCTATGATTATGATGTACGCGGGCCTGAGACGTGGTGAATTAATTCCACTTATGTGGAATGATATTAATTTTAGTGAAAGCTCAATAAATGTTAATAAATCAGTTTATAAAGTGGGTAACAAGTTTGTCGTAAAACAAGGAGCTAAGACGAGAGCTGGTTCAAGAACAATTTATCCTCCTAAAATATTAATGAATTATCTATCTCAATTACCAAAGTCTTCGCTATATGTTTGCGCAAATGCTAATGGGCAAATGCACACGACTTCATCTTGGAGTTCAATGTGGAACAGTTACCTACACGACTTAAATTTAAAATATGGAAAATTTTCTTTTACCGTCAGCAGCAAATATGACCCTAAGGGAGTACCATTTGTTATCCCTCATATAACCCCGCACTGGTTAAGACACACCTGTGCCACATTGTTATATTTTGCCGGATATGACATAAAAGCTGCTATGGAATATTTAGGGCATTCTGATATGAAAACTACACTTGAAATTTATACCCATTTAGACGCACAATACAAGAAAAGTTCTTCAAGTAAATTTGATAATTATTTAGCGAACATTGGTAATAATAACTGATATCAGGGGTGTCAAAGGGGTGTCAGTAAATTGCAATAAATGTGATAACCATAGGGTTTATTGGCACTTTTATTTTTGAATGGGGTTCAAGAGGCCGTGGGTTCAAGTCCCGCCACTCGGACCATAAAATAACACCGCTCCTTCTGAGCGGTGTTATTTTATTACTTGAGCAGGCTGGCGCGAACCTACAGATTGCTTTTGGTATATGAGACTAATAAAATAAATATTAGCCGCTGAGAGGGCTGCTGAAATCAACGGCTTATGGCAACACTCAAGTCCCGCCACTCGGACCACCAGTCTGAGCCTGGGCGCACTTCGCGTTCGGGCTTTGTTTTTTATTTGTCCTTTTCACTCGCGTTTTCAGTGGGTATCTATTTTATAAGCGCTCCTCATCCGGCTGAGCCTGGACACAATTCGCGTTCGGGCTTAGTTTTTTATTTTACTACTCTGCCCGCGGCGTTAATATTGCCTTTAATAACCTGAAGAACTCACACAAGTTCCCCCATACATAGAAACGATCAAATGCCTTTTTTCTTTTCTGCT
>CAJFJP010000161.1 GCA_904384255.1 Candidatus Timburyella stercoris | reverse complement strand
ATTTGTTTTGCAGCATATAATGCAAGAGTGAAAATCATCGCTTTAGGATACCATCTTATATCCGAATGCTGTTATCAGACTGCTTTTGTTTTATCCTTGAAGCAAGGCTTTTATTAATTAGTTATTTATTAGCATAAATAAAAACAGCGCGATATATTATCGCGCTGTTTTTATTGAAACTTAAGAGAAAAACATCTAACACACAGGTTAGAATAGGCAAAACAGTTTTAAGGAATATTTTAATCAGTATTACCAACAAATATCTCAATACGAACTGAATAAGTCCACCCAATTAATTGTTTTTACATATTGCTGCTACAGATGATTGTTTCTTATGCCTTGAAATATTCGTGCCAGTGTAGACTATTTCATGGCTTTATTTTAATACACGGCCATCACTTTTGATTTTAATGAAAATGGATATTTAATTTGTAATTATCACTAATTCTCCAATGCATTTTTGATAATGCTATAGTGATATGAATCACACACTTCGCTATATGGGAGGATCATATGAAACATGATTTTTTCCATTTTGACAAATCCAATGACCTGACTTGGATAATAGCATATATTATAATCTTTAATTTTATTTCGCATTTTAAACTGTACCATATACGGCGTAGCCAAAGCTACTGGAGACGCCGGAATAGTTTTTCAGTAAGGCGTGTACATCCATCTCGTCGCTTGTGATTAGACGCCGTTAATAAAAATATTCCCGCCCTGTCGTATACGGCTATAGATAACCTGCTAAAAACAAAGCAGGTGGGTGCCCACCCTCCGCCTTCTCGCTTCCAACTTCCGCATCAGCGGGAGGCCTGCAATCCAACCGGAGGAGTAAAGCTCCCTAAATAAAGGTTTGTAGGGTTATAATAACCGCAAAATACGCGAACAGGGCAGGAAACATACTACATAAAGCTATTCTTCATCTATTTCAAACATATCAGAAAGACGGTCAATAAACATTTCTGCAATGGTTTCATATTCAGCATCGTCTTCTATTTCTTCAAAATAGTTTTCTCCGTCTTCATAAATTTCCTTAAGCACGACCAGCTCGCCGCTGTCATCAAGCATTTTTTCTGGATCGTCGTAAACGGGAATCATTGCAACATACCGTCCCGTGTCCGTTTCGACGGAGTCAAGCACTTCAAATGTGTATTCATTACCATCTTCATCACTTAAAGATATTATGTCCGGATTATAATCATTTTCATTTATTTTTTCCATTTACATCAACCATTTCATAGTTTTATTATTATTTTACTATTATTTAAATCTGTAGTCAACAGATTATTTAATTTATAAATTATTCACAAATAAAATAAAAATTATTAATAATAAGTATTGACAAAATTACTATTTGGCATTATAATATAGGCGTAAGAAAGATACAAGAGAAAAGGCTCCGGCAGAAAGGCCGGAAATTTAGTAAGAAAGAAGCTGATTCCGATGTACAGTGAAATTGAAAATCAGTTTAAAAAAGCCGTAGCTATTTATTAGTGTTGATATAATTTGCTGATTATAATAAATATAGTAACTTTTTAAGCATATATAGTTTAGAGGCTTAACTCTTTTTAAATGGCTGCGGCAGAGAAATCATATCAGTTGGATATGTTGGCGTAGGCCATAGATAACTTTTTAACTTTAGCGCAGATAAAGTTAAAGAAAGTTTTGTCTGCCAATAGGGGTTGATACCAAAAACTATTTTTAGATTTTTAAAAAGTTTTATCTATTATAAAAAGGTGAATCCAATGATATAGTATAAATATCGTCCTCTCTAAATGAGAGGACGTTTTTTTATTTTTTCTTGGTAGCTTAAATCTTTACAAGATTGACAAAGCATCGGTGCAAAAATAGCATAATATTTTTAATCTGTTTGATTATTTGGAATGTAATACCAATGGCATTTTTAGTGCTGTTTGTAAATAATATTAAAGTTTTATTTTTATATGCTTTACAACTCAAAATTAATAAAACCATGCTCATCATATAGACCATCAAGGTTTGATAATGCCTATTAGCTAAGTGTACTAAACTATCAGTAACATAATGCTTTATATGCTTAATATATGCTATTTGCCTTTTATATTGTTTAACTAAAAATTTACTGATAAAGTAAGTCCCATATACAGTTAAAAGATTTAACCATATATGGGATTTATAATAAAAATATATGATATCAAGATTGCCGGTAAAAACACAATAAATTTCTACCGCTGCATTATTCAAATGCCTCAACAACATTTTCAAGCTGTTTCCTTATTTCTATATGTTGTGGACATGCCTTTTCGCACTTGCCGCATTTAATGCAGTCAGATGCTTTACCGTAAACTTCAGCGTAATTTTCATAATATACCTTATGCGTTGAAAAGCCGTCATTATCTGATCTTTTTTCAGCATTAAGCAATTCAAAATATTTCGGGATAGCAATATTTTTGGGACACTCTGTAAGGCAGTAGCCGCATGAAGTGCACGGAATCGTTATACTGGAATTGATAATGTCTACAGCATCTTTAATTATGCTGAACTCTTTATTTGTCATTGATGTAAAATTTTGCATATTGTCAGTATTATCCAATAACTGTTCCATGTTGGACATACCGCTTAATACCATTATTACATTTTTAAGACTGGCGGCATATTTAATTGCCCATGAAGCTATAGAAGAATTGGGTGCATATGATTTAAACAACTTTTCTGCAGCCTCGGGAATATTGGCAAGAGATCCTCCCTTTACCGGCTCCATTACAATAACTGGTTTGCCGTGCTTTGCCGCAGTTTCATAGCACTTTCGCGACTGAATACTGTCGTTGTCCCAGTCGAGATAATTTATTTGCAGCTGTACAAATTCTGTCTCAGGATGAGAAATAAGGATCTCATCAAGCAAATCAGCAGTATCATGGAAAGAAAATCCTATTTTCTTTATTTTCCCCTCTGCCTTTTTCTTCACTATAAAGTCAAAAGCATTATA
>CAJFJP010000160.1 GCA_904384255.1 Candidatus Timburyella stercoris | reverse complement strand
TATACTTTTCTATCGTGCTTTCCTTTGTTATTCCAAAATTCTCTGCTGCACGTGTCACAACCGACGGCATGTTGTCAAAGGCATCGGATATCGCTTTTTCTGCCGACTGGCCGGAACCCTCAGAAAGCTTTTCTTCTATTGCACTTGACATAGATGGCTTTACAAAATTATCATACGCTGCATCTGCTATCGTTCCGCTTATTGAAAAGGCCACAAACATTGCCAAAATATAGCCAACTATGTCTATAACCGTTCTTACAAAGCCCCTTCTTGCCGACGACCATATGAAAAACAGAAGCACAAGCACAATTATAATATCTATAGCAATACCCATATTATGCCCCTTTCAAAACTTATACTATACCTTTATAATCAATTAATTTTATATTAATATTACGCTTATGTCAAGGCATATAAAATCTCTATTTTACCGATATTATATTTACTGACGATACTGATGCAACAGTTATTGTGTCCTTGCCGGAGCCCGCTAAATAAGTTCCTCCGCTCATGCATTCATATGTTTTTACCACATTGCACGATTCATCTAAGCTATCTATTGACTCGCTTTTCAAAACATATGTCGTATTTTCCTGCTTTAGTACAGATGCAATCTCCGTATCATATAATTTTCTGGATTTTTCTTTGCCGTCCGGCGCTATGTTTACTACTGTATAATTAAGCGTAGAGCTGCCAAGCAGCAGTGCCGCCTGTGAGCCGTATACATCATAATCTGCAAGCTGTTCGCCATTATATGACAATTCACTTTGTTTTACTAATTTATCATTAATTACCGCGCAAAGGCTGTCGCCTATGAGCAGAAAATTGCCGTTAGTCAGCTGCTCAATCGACAAAATTACAACGCCGTCATATGTCGTTTCTGCCACAGGACTGTCGCTGTTTAAATCATATTTTGAAATGGTTGAGCGATAATATCCGCCTGAGGCAGTGACCGTTACTACAACAATGTGCTTACCATCCTTGCATACGCATAACGATGTCACATCACCGCCTGATATATTACGCGTGGATTTTTCTATAAAGTTTTTATTATAAATTTTTATCTCAGCAGAATACCCGCTTATCGTAGTAGCTATCGCAAAGGTACCGTTTTCTGCCATGTCCGCAGTTATTATGGAATTATCAGTTTTTTTCTCAAACAGCGTTTCATAGTTATTATCCACTCTGAACACGCTCGCGCCCCTATCGTATATAAGCGTGCGCGTCTGTGTAACGCAAATAGCAGGCGAATTATAGCCATGAAGTATGCTGCGAACCTGTTTGCCGTTTTTATTATAAATTGCTAAGGATGTATCAGTAAACGTCAAAACATTATTGCCCTGCATATATACCGATTTTATTCCCCTGTCCGGCTCAGTTATAGGATAACCGTTGCCTCCGCCCATTGACGCCCACATCATTCGGCTCCACTCAACAAGTCCGCCGGGAGATTTGGTATTAAGAAATAGCAAAGTTATTATCACAGCTATTATAATAACTGTACTGACCACCGCTCTGATAAAAGCTATTCTTTTATTTCTTTCTTTTTTACCCTTTATTACTGTAAGGCTCTGTCCGGCACTATTTGCGCTAGTATCAGAATTTGCCCTTGTGGCGGTGCTTTTCCCCGCAGCAGAATGCGCAGGACGGCGGCGGTTATTTGCTTTTACTTTTCCTTTGTCGGACAATTCGCTTACCTCCGTTAAAGCGACAAAACTTTCGTCAGTCGATATATAATTTATATTTTATCAGATTATAATTCGTAATTCTCTCTTGTTTTTTTAAAATTTTCTTATTTCTATTTTAAAATTTTCTTAAGCGGCAAAGCATCAACAAATCTTATCAATTGGCCTTATACTATTCCTCAGTGTAATAAACCTTGTCAAGATAAAGTCCGTGCGGCGGAGCCGTAAAACCCGCATTAGCGCGGTCTGCTGATAATATTATCCCGCTTACCGCATCGCTGCTTAATCTGCCGCAGCCTATGTCTATAAGCGTACCGGCCATTATGCGTACCATGTTATATAAAAATCCGTCGGCATGCACCGAAAATTCTATCAATTCACCGCTTTGCCCCACCGACGCGCCGAACACCTCACGCACAGTATCCTCCACCGACGCGCCGGCACTGCAAAAGGCTGAAAAATCATGCCTGCCGATAAAGCCGGACGCTGCTCTTTGCATGCTATACAAATCCAGATGCTGCTTTACATGATATGCTCTGCCGGTTAAAAACGGATTTCTATATGGTGAATTAAGTATTTTATATACATATCTTTTTCCGCTGGCGCTGTAGCGAGCATGAAAGTCGTTATCCACTGTGCGGCAGGCATATACTGCAATATCCTCCGGAAGATATGCGTTAAGGGCCGCAGGTATTTTATCGGCGGGTATATCGGTATCAATATCGAAATGAGCACAGAACATATTTGCATGCACGCCGCTGTCGGTCCTGCTGCATCCAGTTAAGCCGGGACGGCTGCCAAACAGGCGCTCAAGCGCGTCCTGCACTGTCTGTTGTACGGTAACGGCGTTGTGCTGTACCTGCCAGCCGTGATAATTTTCACCGCAAAACCGCATGGTTAATAAATATCTCATCTCAGCTCACCGCCGCTTAAAACCAGATTATGCCTTTAAGAGTAATGTTAAGCGTTATTACCGCCGCTATTACAAGTATAACTATAATTGACGATATAAGGTCGCGCGCACCTGCTTTGGGATTATTGAGCCGCGTTCGGCCGCTGCCGCCGGTATAACATCTGCATTCCATAGCGTCGGCCAGCTCCACCGCGCGTCGAAAGGAAGATACCAGCAACGGCACAAATATCGGTATAAGTGCTTTTATGCGCTGCATAAATCCGCCGCTTTCCAAGTCAGCGCCGCGTGCCTTCTGCGCGCTCATTATCTTATCCGTCTCCTCCATAAGCGTTGGTATAAACCTCAGCGCCAGTGTCATCATCATCGCCATTGTAT
>CAJFJP010000159.1 GCA_904384255.1 Candidatus Timburyella stercoris | reverse complement strand
TTCAGCATAGCCAAGCTGCTGTGCAAGCTTAAGCGCGTCCTCAAACGACATACCGTCGTTTATCATCTTGTTGAGTATAAAGTTGGTAGTACCGTTTAATATACCGCATATCTCATCTATAGAGTTTGCTGCAAGGCACTGGGAAAGGGGCCTTATTATCGGTATTCCGCCGCCGACGCTCGCCTCAAAAAGAAAGTTTACGTTATTTTCCTTAGCAATCTTAAGAAGCTCGGCTCCGTGTGCCGCCACAAGCTCCTTATTTGATGTTACAACACTTTTTCCGCTTGAAAGACATCTTTTAACATAATCATACGCCGGATTAAGCCCGCCCATAACCTCAACGACAACCTTTACCTCGTCGTCGTTTATAATATCGTCAAAACTTTTTGTAAACTTGTCGGAGTATGGAAGAGACGGAAAATCTCTTAAATCGAGAATATATTTTATATCTACATCAGTACCACATTTTTTGCATATGTTTTCCCGGTTCTTATAAAAAACCTCAACCGTGCCGGAGCCCACGACGCCATGCCCCATTACCGCTATTTTTATCATTAATATCATTCCTTCTTGCCTATTTCCGGCATATATTTTATTTTTATGTTTTATTTAAGATTATTCCGAGCCGATG
The DNA here is from genome assembly GCA_904384255.1 of Candidatus Timburyella stercoris. GTDB lineage: Bacteria > Bacillota > Clostridia > Oscillospirales > Acutalibacteraceae > Timburyella > Timburyella stercoris. Next base: position 2,416 of record CAJFJP010000159.1, on the reverse strand, counting down.
CTCTCAACCGATTTAACGCCGTCTACCTCTTTTAAAAGAGATAGAAGCTGCGAAATATCGGCCTGCAAATGCTCGGTATTAATAGAGAGTGAAACAGACGCACTCCCACCCACAGGTATGTTCTGGTTTATAGTGAGAATGTTGGCGCCGGACTCATACAGCCGCGATATAAGAGATGATAAAACGCCGGGATAATCCTCAAGAATAACAAATATAGTAATTATGCGTCCGCCGGAAGCGGAATTATATTCAAATACAAAGTCCTTATATTTGTAAAAGGTTCCGCGTGATATGCCGCACATTCGCGCGGCATCGGCAGCGGATTTTGCAGTCTTGTTTACAAGCATCTGCTTTGCTTTTACAACTTTAAGAAACACTTCCGGTAAAACACACGAATCAATTATCAGTTTTACAGATTCTTTTGGCAAATCTGTTCACCACCTACATACATGTGTCTTTGATGCTAAAACAGTATACCATATTAATCCATAAATTTCAAGTGAAATTTCCGATTATAAATATATATTGAATAAAGGAGAAAAATATTGTACTATAAAAAAGGTATGTTAATATGTGTGTTATCTTCAGAAAAATTTAAGTAATACTAATATTAAATTTATAAATTTCCATTTTAAAATTTAAGTATAAGAAGATAAAATATAATCAATATTAAAATTAGAGCATTTAAAATATTATTATACTTTTAATCTTATAGATTTAAAAATATATTTTAACGCGGTTTGCATTTGAGAACGGTAGAATGCGGTTAAATCCGATTAAATCGACCGATGCAAAGATGATCTAAAAATGCGTGAAAGTCATGGAAGCTTTTCCACAGTAAGTATTATGCTTACGCAGTGACGGAAATTAATATACAGGTGATAAAATGAGGTTGGAAACTAAGAAAAAAGCCATAGTAAATATAGTCTTTTATGCGCTGATTATTATACTTGCAGTGCTTATATTCAAATATGCACTGCTGTGGCTCACACCTTTTGTAATAGGCGTAATAGTTGCGATAGTGCTGCAGCGTCCCGTAGACTGGCTGACTAAAAAGACAAAACTGCCGCGTTCGGTATGGTCGATAACACTGGTTATTGCGGTGTTTGTTGCTCTGTCCGCTATCGTCGGACTGTTGTTCTTCAGGCTGTATGTTGAGGCAAGCGGCTTTGTAATGGAGAAGCTCCCGCAGTACATGCCTGTGCTGACAGAAGCTGCGAACAACGTATATTCATATTTTCAGGATATTTTAAAGGATATGCCAGCAAGCTTCAATGATACGCTTGAGTCGATGTCTAGCTCAATAAGTGCCACAATTACCGACACACTTACCTCTGTAGTAAAAAGCGTTGGAACATATGCTGCAACGCATCTGCCGGGATTTTTGATAAATTTTGTCGTCTCAATAATAGCCTGCTGCTTTATAACAAAGGATTACTATAGGATTACTGGATTTTTAGAGAGGCAGTTCAGTCCTGAAAAATGGGAAATAATAGTAGAGACTAAAGGTCATTTTACAAAGAATATATTAAAAATGCTGAAGGGTTACGGCATAATAATGTTTATAACCTTCAGCGAACTGTTTGTAGGCTTTCTCATAATGCGGGTGGACTATGCGCTTATAATAGCAATTTTAGTGGCTGTAATAGATATTTTTCCTGTACTTGGCACAGGTACGGTGCTTATACCATGGGCGGTTATAGATCTTATTACTGGCAACTATTCGCGAGCCATAGGAATTTTGGTGCTTTATGCTGTTATAACGATAATAAGGAATGTAATAGAGCCCAAAATTATAGGCGATCAGGTAGGACTGCCGCCGCTGCTTACGCTCATAGCGATGTTTTTGGGCCTGCAGACATTTGGGCTTGTTGGACTTTTTGCATTCCCAATTGTGCTTATTGTTCTTAAAAATCTCAATGATACCGGCAAAATAAAAATTTGGAAATAGGTAATTGCAATTTAAGAATAAATGTCTTTAAGATAAGCCCTTGTATAAAAAATAAGTTTACAGGAGGTAGATTTGCCTCCTGTTTTTCATGTCTGTTTAAGGCAGAAAGATTTTTGCAATATATAACGCTTTATCTATTTCTGTAAATGACAGCGGTATACAAGATAGGAACCAATTTATATCATATGTTGTATAAGATTATGAATTTATGCGAACCGTAGGTTATTTAATGTGCTTTTTGAAAGTCAAATATTACTTAAGACAGATAGTTTATCAGATTGACAAGATAAGACAAATATAATACAATTATAAATTGTAAGGTCAAATGCGGCTAATAAAATTTTGTTAGTGAATTATATTTTTATAAGTTTTATGGCAGATAAAAAATCTTGAAATGTTTTGTTAACGGTAATATAATAAATAAAGTTTTGAAAGCGAAAATTTTTGATTATGTAAAATAAAAGG
>CAJFJP010000158.1 GCA_904384255.1 Candidatus Timburyella stercoris | reverse complement strand
TGTCGAACAGCACCGGCTCGTCGTACCATGGCGTCATGACCATGCGCGGCTGGTCATTTTCTATATATCCGAGCGAACTCGGTACAATATAGCCCACGCAGTCTATCATACGCACTCTGAACACAGAGTTTCCGTCAAGCCTTACCTCCACAGCCTCTTCGGGTATGAATTTCGGCTCGGTCGTCATTATCGTCCTGCCGGCCGCCGACTGAGGCAGCTCGTCGTTTGCCCGCTCGCGCCTGTAATCGCTGGTTATATTGGGCAGTACCAGCGTATCCATAAATCTCTTTATAAAAGTAGATTTACCTGTCCTTACCGGACCTACCACACCGATATAGATATCTCCGTCGGTGCGCTGCGCTATGTCTTGATAAATATTAAGTTCTTCCATTTCGTCCTCCCCTTTAAGGCAGAGATATTTATTTTAAACGCTCGGTATAAGCAGCATAGCGTTTTCCGACAGTACTTCCTCGCCAATGCCGTTTAAGGACATTACCTCTTCTATGGAAGTATTATAGAATTTCGCTATATCCCACAGCTTTTCCCCAGCCTCAGCGTAATATATTATGAGCGCGGCCCTGTCCATTGCATCGTTTGTTTCTTCTTCATTAGCTTCGGCCGACACTATGACGTTTTTCTTAAAAATTTCAAATACTTGTGCTGATATGTTGAGTTCAACCTTGACCTCAACAGAGCTCGGAGAGGTCATGTTATAGCTTGATGCAAGCGACACCACCGACGGTGAACAGCGGTAATCTTCAAGTGTTGTCTCTAAATCATGCGAATATTCATAATCTACCGGACGCTCGAAGTATGCAGGGCTTCCCTCTTTGTCCTCGCCCAGCATGCATATTACTACCTTGCCGCCTATAATAAGCTTTTTATCCTCGCATTTTACAGTCTCTACAGACGAGTCGCACCACATATCCAGCACTGTCGCTATTGAGTCTGCCGGCAAGTCTAAGTTCTTTTTGCATTCAAACGATTCTCTTACCTCGCTTGCAAGACGTTCAAAGACTACAGTATCTCTTTCGCAGTTTACTCCGCACTTTGTGCAGTATACGTCATACATTACCGGCACCTCTGTATTGCAGTATGCAGTAATGCTTACCAAAATCTTGGCCGACAGCCCTATAGCCCTTGTTTCACCGTTCATTCCGGTGCGCGGCTTTACATCAAGAGTAATTACATCGGCGTCTATTACACAGCAGCAGTCCTCATTTATTCCCTCTATGTCCACTATCTGAGATATCGGCAGCACATTTTCAAATACATGAAGCGCTCTGTCAACATCCGAAGAATAGAGCACGCTTACCGCTAAGTCGCCTTTTATTACCGCTTTGTTGCTGACTATCTTGCAGTCGGTAACGGCGGCGTTTGCGTCGCTTCTTATAATTGTTCGAATGGACGGCTCCTCCTCTGGGAGCATCATATCGTCGTTTATTATGACGTACTTTTCCGCATCGCCTATCTGTGATGTCATGGACACATTTTCTCTCAGCATCTGCACGCCTTCTGCATCTATATCGCATACTATTTGACGGCGATACTTTCTCTTCATCTTAATGTCAAGCGACATTGCGCCGTGAATGTCTACCCTGCGGCTGCTTACGGCACGGCAATTTATAAACTCAGTTTTAGCCTTTACCTTTACGGTGCCGTCTATGTCCGGCTCTGTATCTACCGTTTTAGTAAAGCTCCATGGATATTCAAAGCTATTGATATCGCCTTGTTCTTCATCTGCGTAAATCAGACATATGTACGCTGTACCCTCTATAGTTAGCATACCGCCTGTTACCACTGAGGAATTTATTCGCGGCGTTACCCTGCATTTTAATATCCGGGATATATCCGGGCAATAGTCCGGTAGTGTAAAATCAGTGTCTATCGCCTGCTCGACTGTTTGGCTGAAAACCGAGCCGTTTACGGCAATATCCTGCTCTGTTACCCTGAAATCCATAATGGCCTACCTCTCCTTTTCATTTTCTATTAGCATAATATTCATCTGTCCTTTTCCTTATGCACAAATTTATATTTTTGCTCATCTTTTTTGAGTTTATTTGCTTGCCGGCAGTAAACATACTAATTAATATGAAAGTACAGGCTGTTTTATGCAGCCTGTACTTTTATTTTTTTATTTTATTAAATTTTAATTGTCCGTATTATTTTGCTTTCCGATGTACATTTACTTTAAGCATCTTTATATTAAGCTCCTTCCTGCTTACAGCAAAAAGGACTTACAATGAAATAGCAAAACAGATATGCTTTTGGAAAAATACCGAATAAGAAAAATTTTATGTAAAGAAAACAGTTTGCAGTAACAATAAAGCTGCTGCATTGCATCCTTTTTGTCTTAGAAAACTTCATAAAAATGAAGTTGTTTTTACCTCTGATTGCTTATGAGATGTCAGTACAACTTACGTGCTTATTGCCTGATACATACTGCTAACAGTCCAGTCTCCCATTGTCCAGTGTCTTGACTTGAAAAGCAAGTATTTTACCATACTTTCGCTGATCCTGAGGCAAGCGGATATTTCCGAACAGGACTTATTTTCAATGTAATACAAAACAACTGCCTTTCGGTACTTTTCAGAAAGGAGCGACATCTCACGGCGCAGCAGATGCACTTCGTAATCCTCTTCAGGCAACAAATCAGCTTCGGCTGAAATGATTTTTGTCAACTCGCAATTTTTGTTTTTGGACTTCTTACTCAGCCACTGCTTATATACATTTCCTGCGACTGCCCAAATGAATCCGTAGAAAGCGTCCGTGCAGCGTATTTTTTCGACTGACTGATAAAGTTCTACTATGATGTCCTGAGCTAAGTCCTCAGCTTCAAACTGATTTGGCGTGCGGGCAGCGCAATAAGAGAATATGATTTTTGCAATCTCCTTTATTTTAGCGTCCAGTTCATGCTTATCCACTTTTTTACCTCCACAATCGATTGCCGGCTTTCACTTATTATAGTGTAACTAAGTGGGCTTCGGTTAAATTTTAGGGCAAATTTTTTCATGTCAGTAAATGATATCTGCAAACACAAGCAATATAATCAATTGTT
>CAJFJP010000157.1 GCA_904384255.1 Candidatus Timburyella stercoris | reverse complement strand
AGAAAATTAAGTTGTTAACACCATTATATCACTTCTAATGCCGATGGTATCATGCTTGTCCAAGTGTACAAAACCGGAAGGAAGATTTTCTTAATTAGTTCCCTGCTTTTTTTAATTATGCGGTATTTAATCCCAAACCTTAGTGAAGTGCTGAAGCTGCACAGCGCATAAAACATAGCTTTCAAACAGCTAATTATAGCATGTTATGTGTTTTTAGCCTGATTTCAATTCTTTACACTAAACTTTTTTCTCACTACCTATATATTAATCATCGAACTCTTTTTACAAAATATAAATTTTTAAGGCTGATGTTTTTACATCAGCCTTTTTCTTTAAATAAAACTATTTATTAAATTAAAATGATATTTTTACAAGCCATTTGTTTATGTCATCTGCTTCAGCGCTGTACTGATACACTGATAAAACTGTTTTATTGTGCCGCCGGTGTGATAAAATACGGCAAAATAACTTTGATAATCTGATTATTACGATAATATCGCAGAAAAGCCATATTGATTTGCCATTGCCAATCATGAATACAATTTTGCTGATATCCAGTAAAAACGGTATGTTGATAAATTACATTGTTTCTTTTCTTATATCTACGCGCTTAATTTTGCCGCTGATGGTTTTTGGAAGCTCGCTTACAAAATCAATCACGCGCGGATATTTATACGGCGCTGTCTGTTTTTTGACGTAATTCTGCAGCTCTTTTCGCAGCTCTTCAGTGCCCTCATATCCGCTGGTAAGCACTATGGTAGCCTTTACAACCTGTCCGCGGACAGGGTCAGGCACACCGGTAATAGCGCATTCTAAAACCGCGGGATGCTCCATAAGTACACTCTCTATCTCAAACGGGCCTATCCTGTAGCCGGAAGATTTTATAATGTCGTCAATACGGCCGACATACCAGAAAAAGCCATCCTCATCTCTCCATGCTGTATCTCCGGTGTGATAAAGGCCGTCGTGCCATACGCTTTTTGTAAGCTCCTCATCGCGGTAATAGCCGCAGAAAAGTCCTATTGGTTTGCCCTTGTCGGTTCTTATTACAATCTCACCGACTGTGCCGGGACCAACAGAATTTCCGTTTTCGTCTACTATGTCAACATCGTACTGCGGATTTGGCTTGCCCATTGAACCAGGCTTTGGAGTAGTACCCTTCGGATTCATTACAACACATGTAGTTTCCGTCTGACCAAATCCCTCCATCAGCTTAATACCCGTTGCCGCTAAAAACTGATTATATACCTCAGGATTAAGCGCTTCGCCGGCAATGGCGACATACTTAAGCGAAGATAAATCGAACTTAGTCAAATCCTCTTTAATAAGAAAACGGAAAACTGTCGGCGGCGCGCAGAATGTTGTAATTTTATACTTTTCAAACAGCGGCAGCAAATCAACAGGAGTAAATTTATCAAAATCGTAAACAAATATACCGGCTTCCATAAGCCACTGGCCGTATATTTTGCCCCATACCGCCTTTGCCCAACCAGTTTCTGAAAAGGTCAGATGCAACCCGTCTGGGCAGACATTTTGCCAATATTTTGCCGTTACTATGTGACCCAAACTATATGTCTCATCGTGCACTACCATCTTTGGCTGACCTGTTGTACCAGATGTAAAATACAGCAATATTAAATCATTTTTGCTTGTGTTATAGCGCTCAAGACTGTCTGATGCAGCGTCAACTCCGGCATCAAAATCGTTCCAGCCCGGCTTTATATCGCTGCCTGCGGTGCCGCGGGCCATTATTTTTACAACGCCGTCCGAATATTTTGTCGCTGCCGCTTCGGCATGCTCAAAAATATCACCCTCATTTGTACATAAAATCGCACTGACGCCGGCCAAATTAAAGCGGTACAATATGTCCTTTGCCGTAAGCAGATTTGTGGCAGGTATCGCTATTGCGCCTATCTTATGCAGCCCTAAAAGCGCATACCAGAACTGATAATGGCGCTTCAAAATAAGCATTACCCTGTCGCCCTTTTTTATGCCGAGGCTTAAAAAGTAATTGGCGGCCTTGTCGGAGTATCTTTTTATATCGGCAAAGGTAAAGCATCTTTCTTCACCCTTGTCGTTTGCCCACATCATTGCAGTTTTATCGCCGTCATGCGCCGCTATTCTGTCTACTACGTCGAAAGCAAAATTATAATTATCCGGACAATGCAGCTTAACACTGGATATTACGCCTCGCTCATCAAAGGTCTCGTCAATATAATCTAAATTTAAATTAAGCATATGTATCACTTCACTTTTTCATAATAACGGCGAAAAATATACAGTCTTTTCCGCCTACAGCAGCCATTCCATGCGCCTTGCCGGAGTCGTACATTATACAATCGCCTTCATTTACGACTTCTTCCCTTCCGTCGATTGAAACGCGCAGGCTGCCGCTTAAAATATAATCTATTTCCTGACCGGGGTGCGAGGATGTCTGAAGCTCTGTATACTCATTGCCGGATATATAAGGAGCAGTGACTAAAAACGGTTCACCTATCTTATCGGAAAAATGCGGCGCTAAATGATAATATTCAAAGCTTTCACGCCTCTTTATAGGCAAGCCCATGCCGTCTCTTGTGACCTCATAACCCTTAAGGCGCGGATGCTCGCCCGTCAGCAGCTCAATTATATCCACACCGAATATATTCGCGCAGCTGTAAAGAAAAGATACGGGAAAATCTTTCTCCGCATTTTCATAAGCATTGTATTCATCTACGCTTATGGCGATTTTATCCGCCATATCCTGCTGTGAATAGGATAATATCTTGCGCAGCTCCTTTATCCTTTCAGCAATTTCAGTAACATTGTAATTCATGATTACACCTGCCTTTGAATAGATTGAATTTTATTTCCTTTGCCTGTGTAACTGATTTATGCCCAATGTAAATATATACTGCTTTAATTATAAATAAGAAACGATTTTTTATTGTATTTACCGCCCAATACCATATAAAGGCATCGGGCGGACAAAACTGAAAATACAAAATCCATATATTTATTGCTGTTATTAAAATATAATTTATTATATATGTATTATTTAATAAAATCAATAACAACAGTAAATTTACTTTAAAAAGTATTGCATTATTTAATTTTCTCAGCTAATTCAAGGATAT
>CAJFJP010000156.1 GCA_904384255.1 Candidatus Timburyella stercoris | reverse complement strand
ATACATGCACTCTTCATATTTTAGTATAAGCTTATCGCACTTTTCCTTTACATCTGCACTTACCTCACCGTGCGGCAGTATACCGCCAAAATACTTCTGCAACGAGTAAAAGCCGGAGCGCACAAGTCTGTTAAATACATTTGTAAGCAGACTTCCCTCTTTAAGCGCAGGGTCAAAATTATCCTGCGGCTTTGCATCCTCAGGCGCAAACGCGCGTGGACTGAAGCTTACGCTTTTAGATGAAAGCGCCATGCCCAAAAAGTGCATACGCATCTGCTCAGGCGTATAATAGTCCAGAAGTTTGTCAGCCATAGGCGGCTTTATTTTGCCGCTGCTGCTGGCCTTGTTTCCCATAAAGAAAACATGGCGGTTTGGTATTATATTCGGCAGCCGCAGTCCTTTTTTCATCTGCTTTGATGCCGCCATGAACATTGCCATTTCGGCTATTCCGTAAAAATATATATTGTCCTCACCTATAAATTGATATATTTCCGCGCCGTCGTCCGTCCACCACTTAAGCCATTCATCATCATCGCAGCCGAGACTTTTAAGCGCCGCTTTTGTAAATGATATCGGCGCCCACAGCGACTCCGGCCACACCCAGAAAGTACGTCCCCTTACGCCGTCCTTTTCCGGCACCGGTATGCCCCAGCCGCCGTTACCGGATATTCTAAATGGCACAATAGTCTTGCCGGTGCGATAGCGTATGTCGTTTTTATTGAGTATTTCGCACGCTTTTTCTCGGTCGGAAAGGCAGACAAAGGTAAGCGTAACTGACGGCTTCTTTTCGTCGTCCGTTACTGTATATTCCGGCATGTCTGAAAGAGTCTGCACCTGCGGCATAAACTCGCGCTTCACATATATTGACGGGTCGCGGTAAAACTCATCCGTCACCCTTATGAGATTTTCCCTTACATTATCTTTTTTTCGCAGCTCGTCCTGACGTTTTATTAGAGCACTGCGGTATTTTTCCATGTCAATATACCAGTTCTGCGTAGGCTTTAGCACTGGACGTTTTCCTGTAAGAGTGCTTATGGGGTTTATGAGGTCCTGTTCCATGTACTGATGCCCAAGTGCGCACTCATTGGCATACGCTGCCTCAGACTTGCATCCGCTTATTGGGCAGCGGCCCACTACCTGCCGACCGTTTAAAAATGTGCCGGCCTCCTCATCATAGAATTGATACGCGTTGTCAAGCTTAAGCGCGCCGGACGCATAGAATTTTTCAAAAATATCGCGCGAAATCTCTTTGTGTATCTCACCCGCTTCGCCGAGCGCCGACGCTGCGAATAAATCGAGACTTATATAAAATTTTTTAAGCGTCGACTTTTGCTTTTCATGATTAGATTTTATATATTCAAGAATATCACTATATCCGCCGTTTTCTTTCTGCTTTTCAAACCCCTCTTCAATAGTGGAGCCATAGCAGTCGGTGCCAGAAATAAAAAGAACATTTTCGCTGCCTATCCTGTCGCGTAGAAATCTCGCCATCATATCTGCCGGTATAAACACACCGCCAACATGTCCGAAATGCAGCTCCTTATTCCCATACGGCATGCCGGCCGTGACTATTGCCCTTTTGGGAAACAATGGGCGGTTTTCTGTATTTACATCGTTATTTTTGCTGTCTGCCATATTTACACATTTCGGCCGGTTAGGCCGGTCTCCTTCCAACATACATTCATATAAGCAAAATTCCGCTTTTATCAAAGCATAGGAAAAAACTGCTATACTTATTTTACTTTATATAAAACCCCAAGTCAACATTATTAGCCGCTGTATTATCTTATTAAAATTATAAAATATTTTTAGCATAAAGCTTTTAAATATTCTATTACGCATGATAAACATGGCATATTCCTATTTTGCCATAAATCTATTTTATGCAGAGAATAAGCTTAGCCGACTTGAACATGCACCATTGGTGATTTATATTTTAATAATAAAAGGTTGTAATATAAATATAGATACAATATTAATTTAACAAAATCGCGGCCCGATCTACAGCAAAGGAACTATCCGAATATTTGGGTGTTGTGATAAATAATATAGAAGATTGGGAAATAGAAAAAGTTGTTCCAAACAAAAAAATATCACAGACAATAGCTGAAAAATATAATATAGCATTAAACACCATATCAAAGATACTAAACCACGACGGCACGTCAATTATTTGGTATTAGCGGCATAGTTTCTATAATAGTTATGATAAAATGTGGAATATCAATGGTGTTGGATGCAGAGGATTTTGTTGTACCTTTTACGGATTATGAGCAGTTTAAGCGGTATATGACAAGAGCTGTTAAGGCGCGCAGGTATAGAGAATCTTCCGGGAAACCCAATGCGGAATATGATGATGTAACAATATTTATCAGGAAGAAATACATAAGGAATTTAGACTGCATCACACTAATACATATTCCCGAATTCGCAGAGGGCGATGGAGCAGATTGGATGTATCCCATGATAGTAAGGGCGGTCAAGGAGTACGATATGTATTATACCTTCAACCGGGTGATAATTATAGTGTGCGTAGACAGCACTACACCTGAGTTTTAAGATTATCTTCACAGCGAAATAAAGTCACAAATCAACAATTGTTACCTGCCCTGCGGTATATCATTTGACAACAGAAAGATGTACTACATAGTAAGAGAAACCGAGCCCATGGCTCCGCTTCAGTATCTTAAGATGCGCAAGGAGTTGTGCCGCATAATGGGTTTTGACCCAAAGCACAGCAAGAAGTCCAACTCTAAAACCGCATAATCACATTTTACTTCCCAATGCAAAAGAGCAGTTCAACCGAACTGCTCTTTTGTTATGCCTTGTATCTGCAAAATCAAGGCATATCGGCATTTTACAGCTTGGCTATACCTTGCCAAACACCTGCTTTTTAACTGAATTAAACTTTGATATAGCTATAACCACGCGGTCTCCTATGCTGAAATCGCTGTCGCTCCACTGTGATGAATATGTAATTATAAATATCAGTGGATATTATAGCAAACCATCTGATAATCAAGCAGAGGCGCATAGGCTCAACTCCCATTATTACCGGCATTTCAGATAATATAAGAAAAATCTTACAAACGTCTTGACACAAGAGCTAAAGTTAGGTAAAATAATTGAG
>CAJFJP010000155.1 GCA_904384255.1 Candidatus Timburyella stercoris | reverse complement strand
AACACCATGCATTCCCGTGCCGGCGCGCAGACACCTTTCTCATCAATAAATTACGGCACCGATACCTCTCCGGAAGGCCGCATGGCTATACGCAACATTCTTATGGCGCTGGACGCAGGTCTTGGACATGGCGAAACCTGCATCTTCCCTATCCACATATTCAAGGTTAAGGAAGGTGTAAACTACAATCCCGGCGACCCAAACTACGATTTGTTCCGGCTCAGCTGCAAGGTAAGCGCAAAGCGTCTTTTCCCTAATTTTGTGTTTATTGACGCGCCCTTTAATCTTCAGTATTATCAGCCAGGACGGCCGGAGACTGAGGTTGCTACCATGGGCTGCCGCACGAGGGTAATGGGCAATGTTTATGACCCGTCACGTCAGATAGCATATTCAAGGGGAAATCTTTCCTTTACATCTATAAACCTGCCGCGCATTGCAATTGAAAGCCGCGGCAACGAAGCGCTGTTTTATGAAAAGCTTCAGGGAATGCTGGAGCTTGTAGCACAGCAGCTTCTCGACAGGTTTGAGATACAGGCGAGCAAGCATGTATATAATTTCCCGTTTTTAATGGGTCAGGGAGTATGGCTTGATTCAGACAAATTAGGTCCGCACGACAGCATAAGAGAAGTGCTTAAGCACGGTACGCTGTCTATAGGCTTTATCGGGCTTGCAGAGACGCTGACGGCTCTTTACGGTCATCATCACGGCGAAAGTTCTGAGATGCAGGAAAAAGGGCTGGAAATTGTTAAATATATGCGTGATTTCTGCGATGAAAAGTCAAAGGAAATGACGATGAACTTTACTCTGCTGGCCACGCCTGCTGAAGGACTTTCCGGCAGATTTATACGCATGGACCAGAAGCGTTACGGCAAAATTGAGGGAGTAACTGACAGAGAGTATTATACCAACAGCTTCCATATACCAGTATGGTATCCTATTTCGGCTTATGACAAAATAAGGCTTGAGGGTCCGTATCATGCTCTCTGCAACGCAGGTCACATAAGTTATGTAGAGCTTAACGGCGACACTGCTAAAAATGTTGAAGCGTTTGAAGAGGTTGTGCGCTGGATGCACGATGCCGGCGTAGGCTACGGCAGCATAAATCATCCGGTCGACCGCGACCCTGTGTGCGGATATGTCGGTGTTATAAATGATGTCTGCCCACGCTGCGGCAGGCATGAGGGCGAGTCAATTTCACCTGAACGTCTTGCAGAGCTTAAGAAGATGTATCCGGATATTCCTGTTTTTCAGGGCATTGAATAAATATTCAATAATAAAACGCGGCGCAGCAAAGTCCGATGATATTCACAGCAGTTTCCAAAGTATGCTTTGGCAGATGATTTTTAATTCTGCCGCCACTTCTAATATGCTTTTTAGTCTATCTAATCAGATATTGCTGCTGCGCATTAATAAAAGCAGATTGTTCTTTTCTTATCTTTTTAAACAAAAATATTTTAAATATTTTTATACGATTTCAGTAGACATTTGCATCTATATATGGTATAATTATATTAGTTAAAAGCAAAATAATCATATTATATAGCATATATTGTGAAAAGAGGTTTTTAAAATGGTAGAAAATAACATAAAGGCAAAAACAGGCGACGGCATAGGCTTTGAGCGTATTCGCCGCATCACCGGCTATTTAGTAGGCACAATGGACAAGTGGAATGATGCAAAACGCGCTGAGGAGCGCGACCGTGTAAAGCACAGTCTCAGCTGTGCATGCGGCAAATAATTCTGTAAAATGATAAAAATTGCTGGTATTGAAAATGACAGCATTGTAGACGGCCCTGGCATACGTATGGTTTTTTTCTGCCAGGGCTGTCCGCATCATTGCGTAGGCTGTCATAATGAAGAAACTTGGGATTTTTCCGGTGGTACTCCGATGGATGAGGACGAGCTTTTTAACATTGTGAAAGGAAATCCGATCTGTCGTAAGGTCACCTTTTCTGGTGGAGAGCCGTTTGAGCAGGCTGCAGGATTTGCCAAGCTTGCCAAAAAGCTCAGAGAAAATGGATATGAAGTAGCATCATACTCAGGATATACTTTCGAAGAGCTGTTAAGCGGAACGGCAGAACAAAAGGAGCTCCTTTCAAATATTGATATTCTAATTGATGGCAGATTTATTTTGGAAAAGCGCAGCTTAGACCTCAATTTCCGCGGCAGCACTAATCAGCGAATTATCGACGTACCAAAAAGCCTTATAGAAAAAAAGGCCGTATTAACGACCGACGGCAGATGGCTTGGAGAATACTGATTTTTATTTTACAAAATATTTATAAATAAAAATTCGTATAGTTTCTTAAACTGATTTTAGAATATTGCCGGCAAAGGCATAAATAAACAGATTGAGATTATTTGTGCTCAAGTACAGCCATCCAAACAGCTGCTAAAAGATGTCAACAAATCAAAACTACTAGTAAAGCAGTGGCTTGCCGAGACCACAGAGTGGCCAATACTTGCTGATTCATAAAATGGTGGGACTGAGAATTTGTTATCGCATAGCTCTCTGCAACTGGTAAATTAGTCATACTTCTCTGTTTAAGATTTGTATTCTTTCTTAGGATTTTGTGCATTTCCTCTTACAAAATTTTCTCTTGAGAAAAGCACATCCTTTTCTTTTGACTTTCTACTAAATCCCTCTAATTTATCTGCCATGCCTTTTCCTTCGTCGGCAGAACATAGGGATTTTTTAAGCCTAAAGCCAACAATCAGAAAATGTCTCTCGCTCAGCGAGGAATGTTTTAATATGAATTTAATATTTTTTCAGCATTCATAAAGCAAGACAAAATACCATTCAAATATAAAAAACGGATAAAGGCCATAAAGCTTTCTATCCGTTTTTTCCATTTTTATATTAGCTGCTTTTAATTTTTCAATACCATTTTATCTTATGTGCCTATTTAAAAATAATAATACATAAGTAACAACAAGCTATATTTCAGCAATCGCCTATGATACCATATTTTCTGAAAACGCTAAAATTAATAGGTTGACTTTTTACTGATAGACTTCTATAGTCGCACTTTCAATTACTATGTCATCCAGCGGCTTATCGCTTCTGTTTGTCAGCACTGATGCTATCGCGTTAACCACATCCATACCCTCAAATACCTGACCAAAAACAGTA
>CAJFJP010000154.1:3178-5534 GCA_904384255.1 Candidatus Timburyella stercoris | reverse complement strand
TATAATCCTTCTCAAGCTCGCCGTTTTGTCCCACGGCTCCGCTGTCGGTTCCTCCGTGCCCTGCATATATCGCTATCTTTGACATATCTTTCTCCTTTCATGATATTGCTTTTGCCCAAATTTTATAATATTATTAATATAAGGTTATTGAGGCCGGAAATGGTTCCCGACACACCCGAATATGGGTACCTGAGATGCAGGATACACTGCACTGCCAATAACCTAAATGTGTCTTATGACTTGACTTTTTCCTTTATATGAGTATAATAAAAGAGGATAGTGACCGTATAAAAGACGGTTTAGTCCTTAGATAGACAGAAAATAATCCGCTACCTTTGGAGTGGGGGCGGATTATTTTTTTATGTTCTTAATTATATCCTGAATTGCAATTATGATTATCATAACCGTAATCAGGGTCATAAGTTCCATAAAACCACTCCTTTCACTACAAATCAGTTACTTGACTGAAAGAGTGATTTTTAGGAGTGGACCAACCGCCCTTTTTACACTATCCTCTGTACATTATTATATAGTACACAGGATAATTTTACAATTAAAATGTTAATTTATTCTTTTCCATTTGCGAGGTTTTCAGCCTGCTCGGTAGTAACAGTACCAGCCTTAATGGCGTTCTTAACCTCATCTGCCGCCTGCGCCGATTTGGTTATGGAGTTATTTTTCCACCAGCTCCAAATAGCGGCGGCGACGGTGACGAGGGTTGATACGAAAGCGTATATTTCATCGTCGGCAAAGGGCAGGGGATTTAACCCGCACATTACTATTATCTGATTTATCAGGGATATCCCTAACACCACTGTCCTTATTATCGTATCGCTTTTGATATTGTTCATTTTTTATTTCTCCTTTAGTTGGATAAATTGTTGTCTAATAAAAGGCTTAATTATGATAAAAGTTGCATATATATGTGCAACAAAAACTCTTTTAATATAAAAAGAGAGCTTTACATATCAAAATGTAAAGCTCTCAAAATTATTTTTATAAAAAAATTAATTTTTCATAACAGCGCCTTCGGCACCTGAAGAAACAAGAGCAGCATATCTCTTAAGATATCCTGTAAGCTTTTTCTCGGGACATTTCCATTCCTTGCGGCGGATTTCCAGCTCTGCGTCAGACACCTTAAGCTCCAGCGTCCGCTCCGGTATGTTGATATCTATAATATCGCCCTCTCTGACTAATGCGATATTACCGCCGCTAGCCGCTTCAGGAGAAACGTGGCCTATCGATGCGCCCTTAGAAGCGCCGCTGAAGCGCCCATCAGTAATAAGAGCAACTGTCTCGCCCAGTCCCATGCCTTCAAGCGCGGCCGTCGGCTGCAGCATTTCTCTCATGCCCGGACCGCCCTTAGGACCTTCATACCTTATTACAACAACATCACCGGGATTAATTTTACCGGAAAGTATGGCCTCAGAAGCGGCATCCTCGCCGTCAAACACCCTCGCAGGTCCTGAGTGAGCCATCATTTTGGGAGATACAGCGCCCTGCTTTACAACGCTGCCGTCTTCGGCAAGGTTGCCGTACAGTACGGCAATGCCGCCGTCCTTGCGGTAAGCGTTGCCTACAGTGCGTATTATATGTCCGTCAGCGTCCGGCACACGTTCAATTTTATCTTTAACCGGGCCGCATACTGTCTGCGCTTTGCCGTCAATAAGGCCCGCCTTATAAAGCTCCTTCATAACTGCAGAGATGCCGCCTACATCGTTAAGATCGGTTATGTACATATCCGGCACCGCTGGATTAAGCTTGCATATCTGCGGTGTATCGCGGCCCAGCTCGTCAAAGGTAGAAAGATTTACATCCACTCCGGCAGCATGGGCAATAGCCGTAAGATGCAACACTGTATTAGTAGAAGCGCCAATAGCCATATCCGTTCTAATTGCATTGGCAAAAGCGTTTTTGGTGAGTATTTTTGCCGGAGTAAGCCCCTTTTCATAAACCTCCATAACCAGCTCGCCGGCCGTCTTAGCCAGCCTAATGCGCGCAGCGTCGGTTGCAGGAATGGTGCCATTGCCGGGCAGAGCCAGTCCCAGCGCCTCGGTAATGCAGTTCATAGAATTAGCGGTGTACATGCCAGAGCATGAGCCGCAGCCTGGGCATACATGATTTTCATAATCACACAGCTCATTGTCGTCTATTTTGCCGGCAGCGTGCGCACCAACCGCCTCAAATATATTTGAAAGACCAATTCTTCCGCCGTTAAGCTTGCCGGGCATCATAGGCCCGCCGCTTACAAAGACACATGGAAGATTAAGCCTTGCAGCGGCAATGAGCATGCCGGGCACCACCTTGTCGCAGTTGGGAATAAAAACAATAGCGTCCAGCGGATGTGCCATAAGCA
>CAJFJP010000154.1:0-3171 GCA_904384255.1 Candidatus Timburyella stercoris | reverse complement strand
ATTTCAATAGAATCTGCAATAATCTCGCGTGATGGAAGAGAATAATGCATACCATCATGATTCATGGCAATACCGTCGCATACGGCTATGGTATTAAACTCAAACGGTACGCCGCCGGCATTGCGTATGCCAGCCTTAACAGCGTCAGCAATTTTGTCCAGATTGATGTGCCCCGGTACATAGTCGTTTTTGGAGTTAACCACTGCAACAAACGGACGCTTCATTTCTTCTCTCGTAACGCCAAGCGCGCTCATAAGCGCACGGTGCGGAGCCCTTGCAGGGCCTTTTTTTATAAGATCGCTTCTCACAATTTTCCCCTCACAATTATTTTTAATCTTAAATCTGTGCCTCTGCACAAATAAGCATTGCCGGCCTCGTCAATATATTTGCCGAGCCAAACCTGCTTTTTACAAACAAAAAGCAAATAAAAACCTTACTGCTATTATAATACTGCCAAAGAGAGCATATTTCAATGCAACAATTATACTAATTAAGCGAGCTTACAGCTTGATTTTCTATCATTTTGTCCAGCAGTGCCTTGCATGCGTTGTATTTTTCCATAACCTTTTCATCAGTTTCAAAAGAGGTGCCCTCTACTTGACGCATACAGAAGTATAAATCCGCCGGGAAATACGGTGAGCATTGCTGCTGTATGTCGGTACCGCACCAATTATATCCCCTTATATTTTCGTCGCCGTAATCATCACTAAACACCTCGTCGCCCTTAACAAAGGCATAAAAATCCTGATCGGCTATAACAAGGGTTATGTTGCCGAGCATCATTTCCGAGGTAAACCGCTTGGACTGTAAGTCGCGATTCTGCGTGTCATCAAGACTGCCGGTCATGTTATAAATATCGATTTTAATTTTGCCATCGCCGTTAACATCTTCTGCAAATTGCTCCAAATAATCGCGTATAGGTTCTATCTGCTCGTCCATAACATAGGTATCCATTCCCAAAACTATAGTATAATCCGCCTTTGGTTTAAACACCACTTGAACCAAAAACAGAATAACAAGACCTATAACGCATACGCCGGCAATAATCATCCATTTATAATAATACCAATAGTGGCCTATTTTTCCCTTTAAATCCTTTGGAATTTCGCCATACTTTTCCGACATTATAACACATCCTTATACGACGCAAAAATCTTATATATAATATTATACACCAAATGCAGCGGCTGAATATATACAAATTTTAAACAAAGCCAAATTAGCAATACGCAAAGGGCGAAAAGGTAAGGCAATATATTTTAAGATTTATTGCATTAAGCATGTATTTATATAATGCTTTACTGCCTAAATTTAATTGTTGCGGTTAAACGCAATATATAATAGAGAAAGAAAAACATTAATTTTAGATTTATTTAAAATTCTCAGCAAAATTAATAAGTTGCTTTAAAGTTGAAACAGACCATTCTTTAAAATTTTTTGAGCTTCTGTCAATTAAAAAGGAGGTAAAGCCAAAATCTCTGGCCCCATCCGCTTCTGGCTTATAATCGTCGACATAAATGCTCTGCTTTGCAGAGACTCCCTGTGCAGTTAAAGCGGCGTTAAAAATAATCGGACTTGGCTTTGATGCACCAACAAGAGAGCTTGCGGTAAAGGAGGTAAAATATTTTGCTATTGAAAGCTTCTGCAGAGAATATTCAAGCGATGGCGATGTATCGCTTATAACTCCCATTTTGTAACCTTTTTGCTTAAAATAATCGAGAGTATCTATCACATCGTCAAACAACACTCGGTCATTATTGCACCAAAGCTCGCTGAAAAGAAGTTCTGACCGCTTGTCCAGCTTATCAGTTATGTTTTCTTCTAACAGCATGAGGCGGTAGTATCTTTTAAAAAAGTCACGTTCATCGTCAAGATTTCGGTACCACGGACGCATTCCCAAAGATGCGCGTTCAAAAAGACGCATCATTTTTTCATATGGCAAATTAAACTTATGTCCGCTCCAAAGCGATATTAATTCGTCGCGCCATTTAATTTTTGCAGGATTATTGTAAGTAAGAGTGCCATCCCTGTCAAAAAATATTGCTTTAAATTTCATATACACTCCTTTAATATATTACAAAGTTTTTTGATAGCGCCCAACGCATAGGTTTAAAGACTAAATATGCAGTTTTGGTGAGTGTTTATCACATAGTATTATAATAAAAGCAATGTATAATAGGTGTAGGCTAAATATTTACCTTGGTTTGCTGCAAAACTATCGCTTTAGCTTTGCATAATTTAGCAAAAAAGAGGCCGGCTTATAGCCGGCCTCAAATACTTGCACAAATTAGAGAGAAATATCAACAATTTTAAAGTGAATTTCACCGGCCGGCGCCTCAATAGTGACAGTGTCACCTATTTTGCTGCCGATAAGCTGTTTTCCAAGCGGCGATTCATCGGATATAAGGCCTTGCTTGGGGTCCGCTTCTGCAGAGCCAACTATTTTATATGTTATTTCTTCATCATACTCCATATCAAGCACTTTAACCCTTGAGCCTACGTTAACTGTATCCGTTGAAAGATCTTTTTCATCAATAACTTTAGCATTCTGAAGCATAGCCTCAAGCTCTACTATTCTTGCTTCCAGCTTAGCCTGATCATTTTTAGCTTCATCGTATTCGCTGTTTTCGGATAAATCGCCGAAAGAAAGGGCGACTTTTATCTTGTCAGCAACTTCTTTTCTTTTTACTGTTTTAAGTTCTTCTAACTCCTGCTCATATTTTTTTAAACCGTCATCGGTGAGAATAAACTGTTTAGCCATTTTAATGCTGCTCCTACTCTTAAAAGCTTAACGCTTAATTTATAATAACCTATATTATAATTAAATGATATTATTATGTCAAGAGATAATTTTTATATTAGATTTGACTAAAGGCTGCGGAACATTTGCCAAAATATCATACAGCGACATTTTCCTTCCGTTAATTACCATAAATTTAGGAATAACATTACCTATCTGCTTTACTCTTGCGCGCTCATAAAGTGCGGCGGCAAAGACTGCTTCGCTTACTCTTGGCGGAAGCTCGCGGGTATATATTTTAGGCAGCTTAATGCACTCGTTTGTAACAGAATAGCCGCAAATGCCG
This sequence comes from Candidatus Timburyella stercoris, assembly GCA_904384255.1. Taxonomy (GTDB): domain Bacteria; phylum Bacillota; class Clostridia; order Oscillospirales; family Acutalibacteraceae; genus Timburyella; species Timburyella stercoris. The sequence continues at coordinate 85 of CAJFJP010000154.1, read as the reverse complement.
TCAATATCGAAGACAAGAGCATTGTGTGGATAATAACTGCATCCAGCCATGCCGAAAGGCGCTATAATAACATTGCAGCTTTCAA
>CAJFJP010000153.1 GCA_904384255.1 Candidatus Timburyella stercoris | reverse complement strand
TAAGCGCCACTTCGCAGTTTGCCTGCATAATGCCAAGCTTGTTGCCCATGTCGTAGCGAGTGCCGGTGAAGTCTACAGCTACCATCGTATCCCTGCGTGCGAGCGTTTTCATGGCGTCGGTAAGCTGTATTTCGTTTCCGGCGCCGGGAGCTGTGTTTTCGAGTATTTCAAATATGTCATACGGAAGCACACATCTGCCAAGTATTGAGAAAAGCGACATTATTTCATCTTTAGAGGGCTTTTCAATCATATCGGTAACTTTATAAACATTGCCTTCAATATTCTCCACCTGAAGTGAGCTGTATTTCTGAATTGCCTCTTCAGAAACCTCTTTTACACCTACAACGCCGCGGCCGTATTTTTCATAAGCGCGGCAAAGCTGGCCTATGGCAGGATCTTCGCCAATTATTACGTCGTCGCCGTAAAGTATAGCAACAGGATCGCCGGCGGCAAAAGTTTTGGCGCACATAATCGCATGGCCTAATCCCTTAGCTTCTTTTTGCCTTATGTAACACATATTTGCAAGTTCGGATATTTTCCTTATCTCCTCAAGCGGACCTGTTTTTCCCTTTGACTCAAGCAGACATTCAAGCTCAAACGACTTATCAAAATGATCTTCAATTATAGATTTTCCGCGGTTTGTTATAACAAGTATGTCGGTTATACCGGCAGCAACCGCCTCCTCAACTATATACTGGATTGCCGGCTTGTCCACAATCTGCAGCATTTCTTTAGGAATAGCTTTTGATGCGGGCAGCACTCTTGTTCCCAAACCTCCGGCCGGTATAATAGCTTTAGTTACCTTTTTCATATACTTTTAACCCTCCAAAAAATTATATAATTATAATTGATATTATAAAATTAGCAAAATAAAAAGCTCCATATGCAATAATAGGTAAAAAGAGATTTACACCGCCTTTTTTGGCTATGAATTCATGCTGACTTTGGCTGTCTTTATCCGATGTCGATTCTTTAACAGCGTTCACGCAATGCTTTTTGTATATATAATCGCCGAAAATACCCATAATTATCATTAGTCCTAAACTTAATACAATGCCTAGCACAGCGCATATTATTACTCCGGGAGTGTAAAGTGAAAGATTATCTCCTATTGCCGCAAAAAGGTCGCCATATGTTGAACCATGCGGCAAAGTGTCTATTAGACTGTTTGTTACATTATTCATCGGTATGTTAAGCAAAATTGATATCAGTGATATTACTAATGCAACTATGCCCTCTTTATAGCACTTGCGATAAAGAAGCCAATATCCGCGCAGAAAGAAAGACGCCCAATTCCAAGAGACCTTTTTTTTGCGCCTTGACATGTCTGCAAATTTAGGAATATAACGCTGAGTATTAACCGCGACAAACGGCATCAAAGCCGATGCTGGGACGCCGTCAATATCTGTTCTCGGGTCGACACCTCCCATAGGATCGATAACACGAGCCATATACTCATAAGACCCGTTCATCGGGCCCTGTCCCGGATTATATGCTGAGCCGAACTGATATCCGCAGTAAGGACAAAATATTGTGCCTGACGAGCTTATAGCGCCGCAGTTCGGACATTTTTTGCCGGTGCCTGTCGTCCTCTGCTGATATTCATCTTCTGCAGTCCTGTCCGTCGCATGCTTTTCTGATTCGCTGACATATCTCCAGTTAGTTCCATGCTTATCTGAATTCACACATTTGCCTGCAAGACGATAACAATCTCTGTGATATGGCGTTCCGCATTCAGGGCATACTACTATATCATCATCGTCAAATAATATTGCGTGACATACCGGACATTTATCACCTTCATAGCTTATCAATGCAATCCTGCTTCCTTTTTATATCTATTCCTATTGATTATACAATAGCCTATTTATAATTTCAATTAAAAAGATGTGAACAATCAGTTATTTAGTTATATTATGCTTGGCAAGACACAATATATAATAAAAAATGCATAAATTTTGTAGGTAAGTTTAAGACTCGAGAAAGTATCATATTGATTTTTTTCAAAGATTTTTCAAAAAGCAGAACGTTATTTGTATTCCACAATCTATAATTATTTAAATAACATCTTTATTGACATTTTACTAAAAGTCAAAGAATTTTTGGCTTTTTATTTATTCCAGCTACTTATGGTGCAGGTTCCCGCTTAATTCTAATGTGAGGGGCGACCTCAATGCCGCCCCCTTTAATGTAATTGCATTTTTTGCAAGTGCTATGGTGATCTGAATTACAAATTCTATCATATAGTAAACAAAAATTTTGCTTTTGGATAAATCCATAAAACTAATTTATTTATATTGCCATAGAGAAATCAAAATATAATTCAGAATAAATAAGCCTGAATACAGTAAGCCTTAATTACAAGAGCTTTACTGTGTTATAATTGGCTGAATTTGTATGCCGTCCAGAGCGGAATGCATTGCCTCCTCTATTTTTGTAAAATCCGAAACAATGGAGCGCGGCTTTTTTATCGGATCGTCCTGACGCATTGGCACAAAGTAAATATTCTTGCAGTTTAGCAGAAAGCCTATATTTTTGGCGCATGCGCCGAGCGCGTCATTTGTTGATACATTTAAAAGCACCGGCCGGCCGTTTCTAAGATGCGATTTTACTGCCATTGTAACACAGGTGTCGTTTATTCCCATAGCTATTTTGCCAAGAGTGTTCCCTGTGCATGGAGCTACTATAAGTATATCCATCATTTTCTTTGGCCCAATAGGCTCAGCTGCCTTAATCTCGGTAATTATATCTTTTCCGGTAATGTCTCTTACAAGATTTCTAAAATGCTCAGAAGTACCAAAGCGAGTATCGGTAAAAGCTGCATTTTCCGACATTATTGGTATTATATCCACTCCCTTTTCCTTTAAAATTCTCATCTGCTCAATCGCCCTATCAAAGGTGCAGAAGGAGCCGCACATTGCAAATCCTGCTTTAATTGCTCTCATGCATACCTTCCTTTCAGGATTTGTTTACAGTATAATTTGCTCCTCCATTATATTGAATATTGTTTCTTTTACGAATTTTGCGGCGGTAAACGGCGCGCATTTTCCCGGCAGCGACTGCGCCGATATTGCCTTTATTCCAAGCTTATTCGCTGCATCAAAATCAATGCCGCCAGGCAGGCTGGCTAAATCTACAAAAAGTGCCGACGGCTTAAACAACTTTAGAAGCTTGCTGTCAAACAATACATGGGGAACGGTATTTATAACTGTATCAAACCTATCGGCG
>CAJFJP010000152.1 GCA_904384255.1 Candidatus Timburyella stercoris | reverse complement strand
TCAGAGCACGCAGGGACGTATACTCGGCAATATCGACATGGAGCTTGCACGCATAAACGGCGATAAGCTCATACCCGTAAAAGCTCATTTCAGAAGAATAAGGAGAAAAAAGATATCTTAACAAAGATAGGTGGCACAGCAATGGACGGCTATATAAAACTGCATCGCAGCATGCTCGAATGGGAGTGGTACAAAGATATAAATACGCATATATTGTTTGTTCATCTTTTGCTGATTGCCAATTTCCGTGAGTCAAAATACAAGGGCAATACCATTCCAAGAGGGTCTGTAGTCAGGACATTGCCCCGATTGTCAGAGGAAACAGGTCTTACGGTAAAAGAAATACGAACAGCTATAAACCACCTTAAAAGCACCGGAGAATTGGGCACACAAACTACGAACAAAGAAACTGTCTTTACGGTGCATAACTATGCGGTTTATCAAGATGGCTTAGACGAAGAAGAAAGCGAAATGGGCAGACAAAGGGCAGACAAAGGGCAGTCTAACGGCAGACTAAGGGCAGACGTACAGAATAAGAAAGATAATAAAATAAAGAATGATAAGAAAGATATTAGTGTGCGCGCGCATAAATTCATACCGCCTACGCTTGAGGAAATAACTGAGTACTGCAAAGAGCGAAACAATAACGTAGACCCTAAACAATTTTTTGATTACTTTGAAACTTCAGGTTGGATAGACAGCATTGGAAAGCCCGTGCGCAACTGGAAGCAGAAAGTTATAACGTGGGAAAAAGGTGGAACAAGAACTGCTCCAAAGCAAAAACCATCGTCCGAAAGGTCTTACGACATAGACGAGATAGAACGCATGGTGACGCAGCAATACAGAGAAACGGGGTGAGATATTGAAATATGATAATTGGATTACATGATGCAGAAAAAGACCACATGAAGCATAAGACCTTTCCGAATTATGCGCTCATGAAAATCTCCGCTTATCATAAAAGCAAGGGAGATATAGTTAAGTGGTGGTCGCCAATAACGACAAGCATTTTTGACGTTATCTATTCAAGTAAAGTTTTTGATTTTACTCCAACAAATCCATATCTTCCAGATTGGGCAATTCGCGGCGGCACAGGATATAAAGATATTCCGTTAAACCAAAAATTGCCTGACAATATCGACAAGTGCTTTCCAGATTACTCTATTTATCCTGAGTGCGATTACGCTATTGGATATCTTACCCGCGGGTGTACTAACAAGTGTCCTTGGTGTGTTGTCCCACAAAAAGAGGGCAAAATAACTCCTTACCGTAACTGGGAAAAAATTGTTAGACCCGATTCGAAAAAGCTGGTACTGATGGATAACAACATTTTGGCGTGTGATTTTGGAATCAGTCAACTCAAATCTTTAATTGGAAGCGGCTATAAAATAGACCTAAATCAAGGCATGGACGCAAGGTTGGTTGATGACGATATAGCGAGTATCCTCGGAAAATTAGAATGGATAAAATATATCCGATTTTCTTGCGATTCAAAATCTCAAATAGAGCCGATTTATCGTGTTGTTAATCACTTAGGAAAGCATGGCATAAAACCATATAAAATTTTTATTTATTTGCTGGTCACTAAAGACATTGAAGATGCTACGTATCGTGTGGAGTGCCTCAAAAAAATCTCTGGAATAAATATTTATGCTCAGGCCGAGCGCAATGGGCGGAAGAACATTAGTCCTAATAAAATGCAGCTTGAATTTGCAAATAGATATATTTACGGCCGTTGCTATAAAAGCGAAAGCTGGCCAGAGTATTTAAAACGTCATGAATACAAGCATTTGATAATAAGTTGAATTACAGGTGATTTTAAAAATGGACAACAGTAAAAAGATAATACTTGACCTGTGCGGCGGAACCGGCGCATGGAGCAGGCCGTACAAAGAGGCCGGCTACGATGTAAGGCTTATCACTTTGCCCGATTATGACGTTTGTACATATGCACCGCCTGAAAATGTTTACGGCATTCTTGCCGCGCCTCCCTGCACCGAGTTTTCTATTGCTAAGCATTTTCATGGCAAAGGTAACTATAGCCATGATTTTAAATTGGGTTTGGAGGTTTGCTCTGCCTGCTGCCGTATAATTTTAACCTGTAAGCCTGCGTTCTTTGCAATAGAAAATCCCGCAAATGGCCTTTTAAAGAAATGGCTTGGTAAACCTGATTATGTATTCAGCCCTTGGCAGTTCGGTCATCCTTATCAAAAACAAACTGCATTGTGGGGACGCTTTAACAATCCTAAAGAAACAGTACAGGAAAAGCCGGCAGGTATAAAGAAATTCTCTATGCTTTACAGTAAAGAGATATATCCGGAATTTTACGGCATTTATACACGGCAGGAGCGCAGAGCAATTACACCGCCGGGATTTGCAAAGGCCTTTTTTGAAGCTAACAGGTAAAGGAGAGAAACTATGATAATAGCCAATAAAGATGCGAAAGAAATAATAATAACTGCCTCAGACGGAGAAGTGTTGGCAGTCATATCAGATACCGAAATAATTGAACAAGACGGGATAAGCGTGACTGTGAATTATTTATCCTAAATTGTTATTAGCACTAATATCGGGGTTAGACACAGGCGTTTCAATCCCGTTTATCACTCGAATATGATAATTTTCGTAGTTTCCTTTTTTAATAGATTTGACAAATTGTTTTCTATTCATATTACGACCGGTAAAATTGTCATGAAAAGTTTCGTTTCGACCTGTTTGACTTTCGCGGTTTACGGATATTCGCGGCTTTGTTATAGTTATCACCTTCCAAAATTTAAAACAGTCACGCTTATCCCTCAATTTAATTATATACAATATATCGTATATTGTCAAAGAATTAATACGCAAGATATGGGATGATAATGTGTCAAATTTTTCTAAAATGTTAAAAAATGAAAGGATAAATAAAGGGTTATCGCTCCGCAAGCTTTCACAAATGTCAGGTATACCTGCTACTACCATCCATGCCTATGAAAGAGGCATTAATCCTACTATTGATAAGGCCAATAAACTGCTAAAGGTCTTAGGTATCACAATTATACTTGGAAAGGTGACGGATGATGCTTGAGTTAAGAATAACAGAGCCGGGGCTGTCACGATACGGGCTTAACAGGCTGTATGCCGGCATGCACTGGACAAAGCGAAAGAGCCATGCGGACTACTGGCACAGCCGTATAGGCTGGGAGCTTAAACGGATAAAGGCAGAAATGTTTGAAAGCCCTGTATTCATTGAGTTTGAATTTGAGACAGGCATG
>CAJFJP010000151.1 GCA_904384255.1 Candidatus Timburyella stercoris | reverse complement strand
ATGCTCTATCCAGTAGTCTATTTTTGCCGCAAGATCTACTGAATCATTACACTTAAATAAGTTTTTCTCACTAAGCGCAAAATGCCGCGTCGCACTGCGCTCAGAGTCTGATATTATCGGCGTTTTCCCGCATGATATCGCTTCAACGCAGGATATTGCCTCTATCTCTATCTCCGCCGGATGAACATATAAATCTGAATAATTTATAACCCTGACCAGCTCATCATGACTAAAAAATTTAAATACCGGCTGAATATTAAGCTTTTTTTGAGCATATTTTATTAAATTATCTCTCTGCGGACCTGAGCCTGCAAGTATAAGCTGTATCTTGTCCTTATATTTAGAATTACTGACGCCATCTATAAGAACCTTATGCGATTTTTCCCTGCTGTATCTTCCAGTAAAAAGTATTACAATTTTATCTTTATATTCCTCCGGCTTTTTAATATCAGGCATATATCTAAATTCTTTGCCTACACCGTTTGATATTATATAATGATTAGTAGGACCTACTCGCTTTTCAAATGTATCGCATATGAACTGACTTGGATAATGTATGCAGTCGCAATATTTATACAGTAATTTATAAAACTCTTTATATGCAAGCTTATTAGCCGCTTGTATATTCATCAAAAAGAAATGATTGGTTAGGTTTTCAGCCTGGCAATGAAAACCTGCCGTTACCGCTATGCCCTTTTCTACCGCATATTTACAGGCATAATGTCCTATAAAAAACGGCATCATAACATGCACTACATCGCTGCCGTCAACCGCAGACATAATTACGTCCATGTCGGGCTTTGCTATCGTTACGCCGTTTTTTGCAACATAATCGTTAAAAACATGGAAATTCATTGTCGGCACAACATAATATCCGGGTTCACCCTTTTTATCTGCATCCGGGCATATTACACGCACCTCGTGCCCCTTGGACTTGAGATATCTTATGAGATTCATTGCCGCTGTTGATGTGCCGTTGTTTTCATTGCCTAATACGTCGCATGCAACCGTTACTATCATTGCTATTACATTCCTTTTGGATTTTTTAAGGCTCAACTACTAAATTTTGATTATTTATTATATCATTTATTTAACAATTTTTAAAGTAATTAAGGTACTTATTTATTCTCCTTTTTATATAATATTTATTTTTTAAACCTGTTCAATAATACTAAAAATGGGCTTTTCACTAATTTAGACAAACAAAAAGACTTATTTTATCATTAAAAAAATTTGGAAAGTTATTTGGGTAATAGGAATTGAAGGTAATGCAGTAAGAGCCCGCTTTCAGTAACCCGCCCAGAGAGGAAAATGAGGAGACAAGAAGATGGAAGCTTCAAAGAATAAAAGCAGGCTCCCGCCACTATTCGCTCATTAAAAAGGCCGTCCAAAAGGACGGCTTTTTCATGACAAGATGCAGCTAAAGAGATATCAGTATAAAATTGGAAAATGAATTTGAACAGCAAAAACTTTGCAGCAGAGAGCCGTCGTTAGTACATTTACAATCTAGCATATAATCCACATGTTACTTTTGTGAATATGAAAAATCCCCAGCCATTTGGCCGGGAATTTTGAATGGAGTACGCTCCATTCCAACATGGCTGCGGAAGAAGGATTCGAACCCTCACAAACAGAGTCAGAGTCTGCCGTGCTACCATTACACAATTCCGCAAAATATTAGAAATCACTTAAAATATTATATACTAAAAACAGCTTATGTCAAGTATAATTTCCATTATTTTTATAATTATTTATTTTTATATATTATTTTCTCTTATATCTTTATATAAAAAATATTTTGCTTTAAAATTTCTCAACATACTAACTGCAAAAATTTACTGCACCACTCCATTGATTAAACGCAAAGTCAAGATCATACATAAGTAAGCATCCGCCGGTATAGCCTGTGGCTTTTAAGAAAGTACCTGAAAGGCTCCGCCGGCAACACCCAAAGGTGCGCGAAAAAGCCGGAATTTGCTGTGCAGTGCTCTCCATCTTCTATTTCGATCCGGATTTTCTAAAAAAGATGGGCGCTGTATGGCTTAGATGCCCGCATTTTCGCCTACCAATTATTGCCGCCTTCTTATTTTCCTTTTCTGCTTCCTTTTTCGCCTGCATCCTGTTTTTTCTATGGATCGCTAAAGCTTTTCCTGAAACACCCGGCGCAGTCCAGGCTCTATACAAACAGGCATCTTCTATTGCATGCGTTTTGAGATCACTGCAATAGACGCTAAAGTTAAGTAAAAAAGGGCAGATATTTTCTGCCCTTTTTTACTTTTTATATATTAGAGAATTATGCATATAAGCCCGCTGCAGCCTTCGTTTATGACACGTTCTAAGGTCTCCTGCATTCTCATACGTGCATCTGATGGCATTCTGGAGAGCTTTGTGTGCAGTCCTTCGTTAACAAGCTCATGCAACGATTTGCCGAATATGTTCGATTCCCATATTTTTATCGGGTCCTCCTCGAACTCCTGCAGCAGGTACATTACAAGGTCCTCCGACTGCTTCTCGCTGCCTACTATCGGATTTACCTCAGTTGTTATTTCCGCCTTCATCATATGTATCGACGGTGCCGATGCCCTCAGTCTTACACCGTAGCGTCCGCCCTGCTTCATGATTTCCGGCTCCTCAAGGCTGAGCTCCTCCTTAGACGGCATTACTATTCCGTAGCCGGTGGTTTCCACTTCATCAAGTGCGTCCTTTACTCGGTCATATTTCTTCTTTATATCCACCAGCTGTGCCATGCAGGTTATAAGGTCTTTTTCGTCGTGTATATCAAGACCAGTGGTGTCGGTAAGCACCTGATAGAATATTTGACCCTGTATCTTGACGTTTATTCTCGCACTGCCTATGCCTAAGTCCACCCCAGATATTTCGGCACTCTCTACTGCGTCGCAGCCGGAAATGGCCTCAGTAAGAAAGCTTATATCTCTTATATGTTGTATCTTGGCCGCCGCGTTCTTTATTGTACCGAATAAATCGTCGCGCAGATTATGGCTGCCTTCAAGCGATGTTATCCAGTGCGGCATATCCACTGCTATTTCTCTTACAGGAAACTCAAACAGCACTTTGGAGATAATGTCTTTTATCTCTTCTTCAGTCATTTCAAGACAGTTTACCGGCATTACCGGCACACCGTATTTTACCGATAAATCCGCCGCCATATCCATGCTCCCGGCCGATGAAGGATACATACAGTTGAGCAGCACGATAAAGGGTTTATTTATCTGCTTAAGCTCGTTTATTACCCTCTCCTCGGCTTCTTCATATTCCTCACGCGGAATGTCGCTTATGCTGCCGTCGGTGGTAACTACAAGGCCTATGGTAGAATGCTCGTTTATAACCTTTCGGG
>CAJFJP010000150.1 GCA_904384255.1 Candidatus Timburyella stercoris | reverse complement strand
TAGGAACGGCAAAATTTTGTACACTTCTATTACTTCTTTATCGCACATTAGCAAACATTTTAGGTACAAAGCAATTTTCAGGAGAATGGATTTTGTGCGGGCAAGGCATACAAGGCATAAATTTTTTCATACTGCCGTATGCCGAAATTTTAACGCAGTCCGTGTAAAAAGCGCTTAAAGCCATATTGTGACCTACTACCGACAGCTTAGGAAACTACAGATGATATAAATCACTTTGGCTATTGCGGCATACTGCCGCCAAATGACGATTATAAGCCAAAGATACATCTTTCTGAAACATCAGAAAATATGTGGTACACTGCTGTATTATATTTTTATATTAGAGTTTAGCCCGCTAATTTCTATATATAATATTCCTGCGTGAAATAAGATATGTCGCTGCAAAATACAGTACATAAATCAGCACAATGGCTGCCGCTATAATCGCCGAATTTATATAAACATTGGATACAATATCTTCAACGCCGGAAAACTTCATAATATTCGCACAGATTATTGCGGACGGTATGCTTATAAGCAGCGGAACAATAAACGGCATAGAGAAAAAGCTCAATGTCTGGCGGAAGAGCGTACGCCTCTGTTCATGCTCTCCTGCTCCCAGTCTGAACAGTATCTCGTATTTGCGCCTGTCCTCCGATATTCCGGCAAGAGTTTTAAGGGCCAAAACCGCCATCGCGAGGAACACAAATACTACGGCGACATAAATGGCGCCGATAACTAAAATTGCCGACGTGCCGTTATTCTGCATACGGTTATATTCCTTTACCATAAAGTCGGATCTGGCAACCATAAAATCTCCCATTTCATCGTTGTGCATTTCAACGGTATATGTCAAATCTGCCAGCAGCGCCTCAGCATCGAATTCATTATCCTTTAAATCAATGCCGTAGAGCTGATTTTCAATTTTCATGCCGTCTGTCAAAGCATCGGGAACTATTACAACAAAATATGCAAGAGATATTCGAGGATAGTTTTCAATAAGTCCTCCAAAAGTGCAGGTATGCCCGTTTCGTGTCAGGGATGCACCGGTAAAGTCTTGCTCAAAAGGTGTATTTATCATGATATAAAACTTGTTATCGCCCGACACCTCCGGCTTGCCTAAGGCTTTGGCGTATTTATTAAAATCGCTCTGCTTCATAAAAATATCGGTAAGGTCGCTATAATCAGATCCTGTATACTGTGTATATTTTTGTGTGAGCTCGCTGCTTCCGTCGGTATAGGTACAATATGGCAGTATGCTCTTTATGTCAGCATACTCCTCTATTATATTTTCTGCTTCCTCTATATTTATCCCCTCCTGCTCATCGTCCGCTAAATCAAAATCGCCGACAATGTCAAAAGGAATAATGCGGTTAAGCGTTGCCTCATTGCTTATTTTCTGAGTAAAAGACACATTGGCGCCTATTATGGCAAAAGCTATTAGGAAAGACAATGCTCCCGCCATGATTGCGTTGGATGACAGCTTTCCGGAAAGCTGTCTAAGCACAAAAGTATTTGTGCCGCTGCTGCAAAGCTTTTTATTTTTAAGCATGACGCTGACAAGGCATTTGGCCATGCCTGTATGAAAAATCATTATAGCTAAGGCAAAGGCAAAAAGATACCCCATCATTGCGCCGCCGCTCGCCCTGCCGGTATTCACGGCGGTTGTTATCTCATTGGAGAAAAGAATTATGCTTACTATCATACCGGCCAGAGATATAACAGTTATGCACAGCCACATCAGCGGATGCTTTACATTTTTCTCCGACTTTTTATCGCCGTGGATAAGCTCATATACGCTTACCTTTCTTAAATACATTGCCGACGTGACCGATGCAAGGATAAATATGCACAGCACCAGGACCGCTGTTAAAATAAGTCCTTTTAAAGAGTAAGCGGCAAATGCAAACTTCATATCCATAAGATTTGTCATTATAAGCATAAGGCCCTGGTAGATAAAAAGCCCCAGCACAATTCCTAAAACAAGTGCAGCTACGCCCATTATCATTGTTTCAAGTATAAATATAAGCAGTATGTTTTTACGCGTCATTCCAAGCGTGAGATATGTGCCAAACTCCCGTTTTCTCAGCCGAAGCATAAAGCTGGTCGCATATCCCAGTACAAACGCCGAAACTATTGCAACAAGCGCCGACAGCATTATAAGGGCGCTGTTCATTTCCTGAAAGATTGTAGAAAAGGCAAGCAGCTGCTCGCTATATATTATATTGTGTATTGCAAACATGAGCGATACGGTAAGGGTTACGGTAATAAAATATATAAGATAATTTCCTACCTGCCGGCGTACGTTTCTAAGAGCCAACTTAGCAAACATCGCGCTCACCCCCAAGCGACGCCATTACAGGAAGTATTTCGTTATACATCTCCTGCCGGCTTCTTGAGCCGCGCACAATCTCGTTCCATATTTTGCCGTCCTTTAAAAATAGTATACGGCTTGAGTACGACGCGACTACCGCGTCATGTGTCACCATTAGAATGGTAGAGCCGAGAGATGTATTCATCTGCTCAAAGGTCTGCATAAGATTTCTGGAATTAGCCGAATCCAGCGCTCCCGTAGGCTCGTCGGCAAGCACGAGCGCCGGATTTGTTATAATAGCGCGTGCGCAGGCCGCTCGCTGACGCTGACCACCCGAAAGCTCGTATGGGAATTTTTTAAGCTGGTCGTCAAGTCCCAAAATCTGTGATACTCTCATTAGCCGGCTATGTGTTTCCTTTTCGCTTATCCGCTTAAGATTAAGCGGCAGCGTTATGTTTTCGCCTATAGTAAGAGTATCAAGCAGATTATATTCCTGAAAAATAAAACCCAATTTATCGCGGCGGAAAATCGAAAGGCTGTTTTCCTTCTGATTTATTATGCTGCCGCCCTCTACAAGTATGTCGCCGGAGCTTACCCTGTCTATTGTAGAAATAACATTAAGCAATGTGGACTTACCTGAGCCGGACGCGCCCATGATTGCGGTAAAATCGCCTTTGTTTAAAGTAAACGATATGCCGTCAAGTGCCTTTGTGACGACATTTCCGTTGCCGTAATATTTAGTTACATTTTTTACACATAATATTTCAGTCATAAAAATACCTCCGTTTCGCATTTATCGTAACACGAAACAGAGGCTTTTGTTATAACGCAGACTGTGTGTTTCCCTTACATTTTTGTAAGAGAAATAAAGCTGAGAGTTATGCGCGTAAATTCATTTTGTTTCGAGTAAGCCTTAAATGCAATACCTAAATTTTTGCACATCTCATTTACTATATACAGTCCCATGCCGGTACTGCCGCCAAGCCGTCGGCCGTTTGTGCCGGTAAATCCGCGCTCTGTTATTCGTGACACATCATAATCCGGTATGCCTAT
>CAJFJP010000149.1 GCA_904384255.1 Candidatus Timburyella stercoris | reverse complement strand
TATAATTAATATCATTAATAAGTTTTCCGGCGATGAAAGTATTCAGGTTAAATCGTTTTTGGAAAGCCAAAAAAGAATTAATTTTCTTAAAATGATTCAGGAGGACTAAAAAAATGGCTAAAAAGACATGGCAGAAAAAGCTGCTCTGTGTAATTGTGGCAGCGGCGATGGTAATTATGTTTATTCCTATGATAGCATTTGCCGACGGGAATGTAGCAGAGGTGGACGGTACGGGATATACAACCGTGCAGGAAGCTATAGACAATGGCAATGGAAAAACGGTCAAACTTCTTGCTGATGTTAGCGAAAATATTACTATTGATGCAGATACAACAGTAACACTTGATCTTAATAGCTTTAAAATAACCAATGCGGCGGCCAGCCATACAATTATTAATAAGGGCATACTCACAATACAAGGCAGCGGCACAGTAGACAATATAAATCATGCATGCGCAGCGCTTTGGAACGAGGGTACGGCAGTCCTTAACGGCGGTACGTTTGACCGCAGCAAGGATGCTGGTTCTTCTGCAGAGGCTTCTGGGAATAATTCCTATTACACAATAGTAAACCATGGCACGATGACAATATATGACGGTGTTGCGGTTACGCAGCCTGGCAAATATTCGAGTCTTTTGGAAAACGGCTGGTATAACGGCGCTGATAATAATAGCGGAGAAGATTCCCTGCTTACTATCGAGGGCGGCACATTCAGCGGCGGACTTAATACTATAAAGAACGACGACTACGGCAAGCTCATTATTAAGGGCGGAAACTTTACAAATGTTGCGCAGGCAGCGCTCCTCAACTGGAATGAGGCAGAGATTACAGGCGGTACGTTTGAGGCGGATGAAACATCTACATGCGTTGTTTTAAACGGCTACCTTAACGATACGATGGATGCAGGTAAATTAACCATAAGCGGCGGTACATTTACCGGTGGCGAGGGCACAGATGCTATTAATACTATGGGCGGCTCGTCAAGTTCTGGAGATATAGATATATCCGGCGGTGAGTTTAACGGCGATATTGTGCTCGGCAACGGCAATAAAGCAGGCGGTACATTGAATATTTCCGGCAGCGCCGTAATTAACGGAAACGTTTCAAATACAAATATGGACAATATTACAATATCCGGTGGAAGTGTAAGCGGTACAGTTTCAAATACGGGCGCCGGCACTACAGAGATTACCGGCGGTGCGTTTGCAGTACAGCCTTCAAGCGATCTTGTATCTGATAATGCAGCAATGGCCTCATATACCAAATCAGGCGAAGATGCAGCGACATATTATGTTGGTGCGGATACAATATCCGAGGCTGTTAAAGATGCGGCAGACGGCGATTCAATAGAGGTTATTTCTGGTGATGTTTCGCTTGATATAATGAATGGCGGCGTAACAGTTACAAATAAAGGCGATGGAAATGTTACTGTAAATGATACTGAAATAGCAAAGGACGAGAGCACAACAACACATACTCATGAATATTCTTATAAATATGATGAGAACGGGCATTGGCAGGAGTGCAGCTGCGGCGACAAGACAGAAGTTGAGGCACACACTTTTGGTGAATGGATAATAGATAAAGAGGCAACAGCAGTTGAAGCCGGCTCTAAGCATCGCGAGTGCTCTGTATGTGGATATTCTGAAACAGAGGTTATAGCTGCAACGGGAACTTCTTCTGACAGCAGTTCATCTTCAGATTCAAATAGCTCATCTTCAAATTCGAGCAGCACGTCGTCAGGCTCCGGCAGCGCGTCTTCCGATACATCAAGCGTTGCTCAGCCGCAGACGGGTGAAAACGGAAGCGTTGTGATGTGGGCCTTTATAGCTGTATTGGCTATTGGCGGTGTATCTGCTTTTCTGTTCACGCAGCGCAAGAAATTTGTAAGCGGCAAATAATAAGAAAATGTAAAAAGAAACGGGCAGATTAATTTCTGTCCGTTTTTCTTTATTGTGCGGCAAAAGAGCAAAGAAATAAATATGTTAATTTGCACACTGAAAAAACAAATAAGGGCTTTAAGTTTGTCAAAATATTTGATATATGCAAATTAATACTTTTATGATATACTTTATCAAAAGTGAAGCTAAAGGTGCGGGATAAAATGGCAGGATTTATAAAGAAAAATTATAAGGGAATATTGTTGTGTCTTGCAATATCAGTACCAGCATGGCTGATTGTAAAGATATTCAGCGTATTAGAGGTTATAGGCGCGCCGGTAATAGCGATTGTTGCCGGAATGATAATAACACTTATCATTAAAGATAAGTCGAGCTTTAAAGACGGAATAGCATTTACATCTAAAAAGGTGCTGCAGAGTGCTGTTGTGCTTTTAGGCTTTGGTCTTAACCTCGCAACAATAGGTCAGGTTGGACTTACATCTCTGCCGATAATTATTTCTACAATAACGACGTCTCTTCTTGCTGCATTTATAATGTTTAAGCTGCTTAAGGTACCGTCAAAAACTGCGACCCTTATAGGTGTAGGCTCATCTATATGCGGAGGTTCGGCAATAGCAGCAACGGCACCGGTTATTGATGCCGGCGATGATGAAATAGCGCAGTCGATATCCGTTATTTTTCTATTCAATGTAATAGCGGCGCTTATTTTTCCTACATTAGGCGGATTTCTCGGGATGACAAATGAAGGCTTCGGGCTTTTTGCCGGCACTGCAATTAATGATACCTCCTCTGTTACGGCGGCCGCCTCGACTTGGGATACGCTGCATGGTACCGGCGGACAGGTACTTGAATATGCCACAATAGTCAAGCTTACAAGAACTCTTGCAATAATACCAATAACGCTTGTGCTGGCGCTTTTTAGAATGAGAAAGGAAAGAGCGAAATCAGAAAAAGGGAAGGGAATAAGCATAAAAAAGATATTTCCTATGTTTATCCTTTATTTTGTACTGGCTTCTGTCATAACCACCGTTATAACTTCGGCCTTTTCGGGAGTTGTACTCGATTATGCCAATAATGTCTTTGGATTTTTAAAGCAGTTAAGCAAATTTTTTATAGTAATGGCTATGAGCGCTATAGGTCTTAATACAAATATAGTAAAGCTTGTGAAAACCGGAGGAAAGCCGATTTTGCTGGGTTTTGTATGTTGGGCAGCCATAACCGGGGTAAGCATAGGCCTTCAGCATGTTTTGGGAATATGGTGATGTTGACAAATATAGTCGGTACATTTATATTAGATCAGATGTATCAAATAATTAAGCTTTGATAAAGTTATAGCAATATAAGCCACACACTTCGCTATTAATGCAATTATTCATACAAAACACGGCTTTTATGACAAAGTAAGCAATGATTATATCTATACCTATACCTTATTGTATGGATATATCCGCCAGTTTTAAATTAGATTAAAGGCACCATAAA
>CAJFJP010000148.1 GCA_904384255.1 Candidatus Timburyella stercoris | reverse complement strand
GCTTTTTCTTGGCCTATATAGTCGCTGAGAGATTTTGGACGAAGCGAGAACTCCGTCTCTACATCGTGCTTTGTAAATTCCGCAGCCGTTATGCGGCCGGCGTCTTCAAATCCTTCCATTTATATCACCCGCCCTGCAAGATTTTTCAGCGCCGTCTTTATCAGCTCTTCAACGCTTAAGTCGGAATTAACGCCCGCAAGCGCATTTGTCGCCTCATTATGTGTATATCCAAGCGAGGTCAGGGCGTTTATCGCCTCCGATACAGCACCGCCGCCCTGCGCAGATACCGCCAGGTCTGACAAACCTTCTCCCGCTGTACTGCCCGACACCTTGTCCTTAAGTTCTAACACTATTCTCTGCGCAAGCTTTGGGCCAACGCCGCCGGCCTGTGTCAGTGACTTTGAATCGCCTGAAGAAATTATCAGCGAAAGCCGGTCAGGAGTGAAGGCCGACAAAATGGCAATACCGACTTTTGGGCCGACTCCATTTACGCCTATAAGTATTTTATATATATCAAGCTCGGCCGACGTATAAAATCCATATAAGTCTAAAGCGTCCTCTTTTACATTTAAATATGTATAAAGGGTGACGGTTTCTCCGGGCTGCGGCAGTTCCTTAATAGTATTAAGTGTGGTATAGCATCGGAACGCTACTCCGCCACAGTCTATTACAGCTATCGATGTATCTTTTAGTATTAGTGTACCCGTTAATGAATAGAACATATCATTTCTCCATTTTTTATGTTTGAAGCATATACGGTATATAATGCAGCAGATTTTTAATCAATAAAATACAGCTAAAAACTGCATATATCTATAGTACATGCTTTTTAAATATAATCTTAATGGAAGCCTTTAACAAACCCGCTATGACTATACTAGATAAAAGAGATATTGCAGCTAAGTCAAAACGCCGGTCAAATCAATGGCTTAAATAGTCTCCTTTGAAAGCTATTACCAGCTTAGTCCATAGTTTGACGCGCTTTATGGCTTTTTAGCAGGGATACGCGCCGACAACTACGATGTAACCGTATACGTTTGTTGACGCTACTTTCACAACAGGCGGCAGAGGCTGCGAAGAGTTTATAGGCTTTTTCACAAAGCTCAATAAGGTGCCGGAGAAAGCGGGAGCGGATTTTGTATTTACTCTTTCTTGCGATGAGCCCAGCCTTCCGGAGTAATTGTACTGAATTTATTATCACATTGCACGTGCCGCTAATTATAAACAGCTCAAACAATATCTTTTATTTCTATAATAATTTTAAAATAACTATATTTTGAAGTCAAAATGAAATTTGCCTTTTTATTTTGGCTTTGCTCATTTCCATTCCACTCGACGACTGTCAAATTTCTTCTGCGTATTAAGGCTCAAAAAATATAGAGACATATATCAGCGTGATAACTAAAGATTATATTCGTAGTATTTTGCTACACTAGTTTACTTGATATTCTACAATAATAAAGAATACGTTTATATTCCACTGCAAAAAGTCATGCTGTTCTCACTGCTTATTAGTTTATAGATTAACCAAATATAGGCAATGCTTTGCCGCAAATCAAGATTTGTGCCGCGAGCCGCCGCTAAAGGCGGCCAAGCAGCGAACCGGACGAATGCGCGCAACATATCGCCACGGCAAGTGCATCGGCTGCGTCGTCCGGCTTAGGTATTTTTTCAAGATTAAGCAGCATCCTCGTCATTTCCATAACTTGACGCTTTTCCGCACGGCCATAGCCTACGACAGACTGCTTAACCTGCAGCGGCGTATATTCATAAAGCGGCACCCCGGCTTTAACGCACGCAAGTATAGTGCAGCCGCGAGCTTCAGCTACGTTTATCGCCGTTTTATTATTTGTATTAAAAAACAGCTTTTCTATTGATATTACGTCCGGCTTATATTTATTTATAAGCTGCGTCACTCCGTCGTATATATCATTAAGACGCAAAGAAAAATCAACACCCGCTTTTGTATTTACAGCGCCGTAACTGAGCACCTTAAAGTGATTGCCCTCATAGCTTATTACGCCAAATCCGACAATGGCGTAGCCCGGATCTATTCCTAAAATGACCATTACTTATATACCTCTGAATGCAAGAATGCATTTCTCTACATGCCATATAAAGCAAGATGTATGTCTAACTGAAGCCGTTTGTTAAAAAAGGCCGCAGTGTCATATTTGTATAGGCCACAGCGGCGCTCTTCGCCTTTACCAGCAGGCTGCCAAAAATAAGCGGATATCTCTTGGCGAAAAATTAAAATAGTGCCGTTGCCTACTAAGCTGAGCTTTAATACAGCTATGACTTCCTCATTAGTCCTTCAATTCTTTTTATGACAGTATTTCTGAATTATTATATCATACTTGCCATAGCTTAGCAAACAATTCAAACATAATAATACATAAAATCAATTTTACATAAAAGCTTTGTCCTTTTTTTCATATAAGTCAATTTAGGACATTATCAGTAATATAATATAGTAACTAATTGCATGGCGGTGCCGATATATGCCGAAAAGTTATGAATTATCTGTTCAAAGCTTTGTAAATTACAAAGGAAATTACATCAATATCTCATTAATGAGTAAAGCCGAAAAAAATGAAATCTCCCAAAATATAAATATTAAAGCACTTAACAGGCTGAATGAAAGATATATATTTGAAAAGAGCACCGCAAAATCTTAAATTGTAGATAAAAGTAAATATTCATACTACAGCTTTATAAAAACGCCTGCATTGACAGTTGTCATACCATACTTTTATCTTTACAACGCTCTTTTCCTTTTATTCTTTTCTCTAATTCTTTCTCACATCCACTTTAAGAGTATAGGGATGATCCTAGCACAGAAAAAGCGCTCCGAAGCGAAACACTTCGGAGCGCTTTTAATAAGGCTTTTTATCCTATTTCTACTGAAACTTTGTCGCCAGTACGGTTTGCAGCTGCGCGCATAACAGTGCGTATAGCCTTGGCTATTCTGCCCTGCTTGCCTATTACACGACCCATATCGCCATCGGCAACTGTGAGGTGATATACTATTACGCCCTCTTCGTTAGGCTCATCGACCGTAACGTTTACAGCATCCGGCTCTTCAACAAGGCCCTGTGCCATTACTTTTAAAAGCTCTGTCATTAATATCGTCCTTTCTTAGTATAAGAAGATTTCTCTTTAATTAAAACAGCCTTATAAGCCGTTCTAAGCCTTCTTTTCGATGACAAGATTTGTTAAATCTCTACACCGTTACTCTTAAGCAGCGCCTTTACTGTATCGGTAGGCTGTGCACCATTCTTTATCCACTGCTTTGCCTTGTCGGCGTCAAGCTTTACCACAGGAGGATTCTCCATGGGGTTGTAATAACCCAGCTCTTCTATAAAGCGGCCGTCTCTCGGATATCTGGAATCAGCTACCACTATTCTGTAAAACGGAGCTTTTTTTGCACCCATACGGCGAAGTCTTAT
>CAJFJP010000147.1 GCA_904384255.1 Candidatus Timburyella stercoris | reverse complement strand
AGACGCATCTTCGATAATATCACAGCAGGGAGCCGTACCTGTTAAGTAAAAAAGTAAAGAATATATACGGCGGTCTTACCTAAACGTGGGGCCGCCGGCTTTCCCATATGAGAGGAGAATTTTATGGCGGAAGAAGCTGTACAGCTTAAGACAGAAAAAAAATCAAAACGTAAAATAGTTGAGAATATTATACATATAATATTCCTTATTTTAGGTCTGGTTGCTGTAGGATGCGTACTGGTTATAACAATATATCTTATTGTATCAGGTTTACCAGCAATAAAAGAGATAGGGATAATAAATTTTTTGTTTGGTACCGAATGGGCATCTACTGCGGCTGAGCCTAAGTTCGGTATTCTACCATTTATACTTACATCTGTTTATGGAACAGCCGGCGCTATTTTAATAGGTGTGCCTATAGGTTTTTTTGCGGCCGTATATCTTGCGAAGATGGCGCCGCCTAAAGTAAAATCAGTTATAACATCTGCGGTGGGATTGCTTGCGGGAATTCCGTCGGTGGTTTACGGCCTTGTGGGTATGCTAGTGCTCGTTCCGACGATTATGAAAGTGTTTAATGTGCCGGACGGCGCAAGTTTGCTCGCGGCAATAATAGTATTGGCGGTAATGATACTGCCGTCTGTCATAAAGGTCTCTATTACTGCGCTGGAGGCGGTGCCTAAAGAATATGAAGATGCTTCTTTAGCGCTTGGAGCAACGGAGGTTGAAACATATTTCAGGGTATCGGTTCCGGCGGCTAAAAGCGGAATAGCTGCGGCTGTGGTTCTTGGCGTCGGACGAGCCATAGGCGAGGCCATGGCGGTTATGATGGTTGCGGGAAATGTTGCGAATATGCCATCCCTTTTTGAAAGCGTGCGATTTCTTACAACGGCGGTTGCAAGCGAAATGTCTTATTCCTCAGGGCTTCAGCGTCAGGCGCTTTTCTCAATAGCATTGGTACTTTTCCTGTTTATTATGCTTATAAACGTTCTGTTAAATATGCTGCTTAAGCGCCAGAAGGAGAATTAATATGATAAAGCCTATATCTAAACGAAGAAAAGCATACTGCGCCGGCATGAAGACAATTACATATATAGCTGTAGGAATTGTATGTGCGCTGGTCATAGGTATGGTGGGCTATGTGCTGGCTAAGGGCCTGCCAAATGTAACATGGAATTTGCTATCCACTTCACCCAGCTATTTGGAAAATAATATAGGTATACTTCCTGATATAGTAAGCACACTGTATTTAGTAATTGCTACGCTTATTATAGTGCTTCCGATAGGAGTCGGCGCGGCTATTTATTTGACAGAGTATGCAAAAAACAAGAAAATCGTAGAACTGATAGAGCTGGCATCTGAGACGCTTTCTGGCATACCGTCGATAATATACGGCCTTGTAGGCATGCTCATATTCTGCCAGTTTTTTGGATTTGGAACATCGATTATAGCGGGTGCGCTTACGCTTGTTATAATGAATCTGCCAACAATAATAAGAACGACGCAGGAAAGTCTTAAAACTGTGCCGCAAAGCTACCGTGAAGGCGCGTTTGCGCTGGGCGCCGGCAAGTGGAGGGTTATACGCACAGTAGTGCTGCCAAGCTCAATAGACGGCATAATAACTGGCTGCATACTCTCCATAGGCCGAATTTTGGGAGAGTCAGCGGCGCTGCTTTTCACAGCTGGATTTGCACATACGCTTTACGGCCCTATTGAGGGGCTTACTGAGCCGGGTTCGAGCCTTACAGTTGCGCTTTATGTGTATGCAAAGGAGCAGGGTGAGTTTGAGGTCGCATTTGCAATAGCGGCAATACTTATGATACTTGCACTTATAATAAACTTCAGCGCATCGCTGGTAGGAAAATTATTTAAACGGAGAGTGGAGCAATGAATATTATTCAGGCAAGAGATTTATGCTTATGGTACGGCGAAACGCAGGCCCTTAAAAATATAAATATAAGGATTCCGGAGAGGAGCATAACAGCCCTTATAGGACCGTCCGGCTGCGGAAAATCTACATTTTTAAAGACGCTCAACCGTATGAACGACCTTATTCCTGAGGTGAAAATAACCGGCAAGGTTTTATACAAAGGCATGGATATATTTTCGTCGGATATTGATGTTAATAGTCTGCGCCGCGATGTGGGAATGGTGTTCCAAAAGCCCAATCCGTTTCCTATGAGTATATACGACAATGTTGCGTATGGGCCGAGAACCCATGGCATAAAGAATAAGGCAAAGCTCGACGATATTGTTGAGAAATCGCTTATAAGCGCCGCCATTTGGGACGAAGTGAAGGATAGGCTTAAGAAATCTGCATTAGGACTTTCCGGCGGCCAGCAGCAAAGGCTCTGCATAGCGCGTGCACTGGCAGTGGAGCCTAAAGTTCTTCTTATGGACGAGCCCACCAGTGCACTTGACCCAATATCAACTTCTAAAGTTGAGGATTTGGCTATAGAGCTTAAAAAGCACTATACCATTGTAATGGTAACGCATAACATGCAGCAGGCGGCAAGGATATCAGACAGCACGGCATTTTTCCTGCTTGGCGAGCTTGTGGAATATGACAATACCGAGCGGCTGTTTTCACACCCAACTGATAAACGCACGGAGGATTACATAACAGGAAGGTTTGGATAATTATGAGAAATAAATTTGACAGACAGCTGAATGATTTAAATACAGAGCTTATAAAAATGGGCGCACTGTGCGAAGAGGCTATAGCGACAACGGCTCAAGCACTTATAGAAGGCAATGTAGAGCTTGCACGAAAGCTTACAGATATTGAGAGAGAGATTGACAGCAAAGAAAGAGATATCGAAAATTTCTGCTTAAAGCTTATATTGCAGCAGCAGCCGGTAGCAGGCGATTTACGCCTGATTTCGGCAGCGCTGAAAATGATTACCGATTTGGAAAGGATAGGCGATCAGTCGCGCGACATAGCAGAGCTGATAGAATATCTCGGCGGCCGCAAGATTGATGAAGTAAAGCAGATAGGCGACATGGCGATAGCTACACGGAAAATGGTGACAGAGAGTATCGATGCATTTGTTCGCAGGGATGAGGAGCTGGCAGCTGAGGTAATTGCGCATGACGATGTGGTGGACGAAATATTCATTAAGGTTAAAGAGCAGATTACCAAAATGATTATGGATCATCCTGATGAGGGAGAGTTCGCTATGGATTTGCTTATGATAGCCAAATATTTTGAGCGAATAGGCGACCATGCCGTAAATGTCGGAGAGTGGGTAATATTTTCAATTACCGGCATCCATAAAGGAGAACGTGAATTATGATATACTGCGTTGAAGATGACGCGAGCATACGTGAAATAGAAATATACACGCTTCATTCCACTGGCTTTGAGGCAGAGGGCTTTTCCGACGGCGACGCTCTTTTCAATGCACTCAAGGAAAGACAGCCGGAACTAATTATTCTTGACGTTATGCTACCAGGGGAAGATGGCATATCTATTTTAAAAAGGCTGCGCGCGTCGCGTGCGACGGCTGCGATTCCGGTCATAATGGCTACGGCGAAGGGAACAGAATATGATAAAATACAGGCGCTTGACATAGGAGCCGACGACTATCTTGTAAAGCCTTTTGGAATG
>CAJFJP010000146.1 GCA_904384255.1 Candidatus Timburyella stercoris | reverse complement strand
CCAAAATACTACATAGCGATTAAGGATTATGAACGGAAAATTATCATCGGCAGCTTGAATAATCTGAAAACAAGCTAATTACAGACAGTCGATATACCGACGCAGCTGATGATGTCCTAATCAAAGTAGTGAATGCACCTATTAGGAAATTCAATATAAAGATAACGGAGGTTTAAGGTTATGGAAAAGACAATATTTGAGCAGATAGGCGGCACATATACTCTGCAAGGCGACTATTACTTACCAAATCTTTTTCCGCCTGCCGAAAAAGAAAAAAGACCTATTGGAGTATGGGGCAACGACATTTGTGGTATATCCGGCAGTATAGGAAAGTGTTTTGCACCAATCTGCTCACAAGTGGCAGGCTAAACAGCTATCTTGCGGACATTGACCGGCAGGCAGAAGAATTGTTTTTTCGGCTGGTAAAACAGATGTCAGAGCGTGAGAATGTGACTGAAGCTTTTAAGGTACAAGACCAAATGCCTTGGTGGTAAAAAATGAGCAATATCCGCAACAGAGCCACAAAAATTGTGGACAGTGATTTGGTTTACAGATAATCGAAGGATGACGACAGGGATCAGGTCTTGCCGTCGATTTCTGCGTGAGCGATAGAAAAAGTTATGTATTTATGCTATAATAAATTTAATATGGTGCATGTTTTGGAGGCACTTATGACACTACAGCAATTAAAATATATGATAACAGCAGCTGAAACTGGTTCTATAACAGAGGCGGCAAAAGCATTATATATTTCTCAACCAAGCCTTTCCGGCGCTATTAAGGAAGTCGAAAAGGAAACCGGTATATCCATCTTTACAAGGTGCAGAGTCGGTATCGCTCTTACAAAAGAAGGGATGGAGTTTTTAGGGTATGCGCGTCAGGTTGTTCAGCAGATGGAACTTTTGGAATCGAAATATATCTATAACCAGCCTGTTAAGCAGCGATTTTGCATATCCACACAGCACTATACATTTACCGCAAACGCTTTTGTGGAACTAGTGCAGCACTTTGGTCAGGAGCGGTTTGAATTTATTTTGAACGAAACGCAAACACATCAAATAATAGAAGATGTAAGAAACAGATTCAGCGATATAGGGATTCTTTATATTAGCAATTACAATGAAAGCGTTTTGAAAAAGGTTTTGGATGAAAATGATTTATCATTTCATGAAATTTTTTCCGCATCACCTCATGTGTTTTTGAGAAAAGATCATCCTCTTGCAAAGCGCAAATCATTAAAGCTTGAAGATTTAAAACCATATCCAAAATTGAGCTTTATTCAGGGAAATTACGAATCGGCATATTTTTCAGAGGAACTGTTCAGCAATGAATATGCTGAAAAAAGTATTAAGGTCAGCGACCGGGCTGCTATTGTTAATTTTATGATTGGTTTGGATGGTTACACCATATCCAGCGGCATTTTTCCTAAATATTTACAGGGAGATGAGATTATCTCCATTCCTTTAGAAGAAAAGGAAGTAATGCGGATCGGCTATATCATAAACAAGGATAAGGAATTGTCCGAACTGGGCAGGATTTATGTGGAGGCTTTGAAAAAATTCCAATAGTCCCACAGTAAATCCGGATATTCAGAAATTGATAACATTCATTGCATTTGTGTTACATAACCAATTTTGGATATCTTCAAATAGGAGAAGAAATGATTAAAGCAATTTTTATGGATATAGACGATACCATATTTGATTTCAGCTTATGTGTGCGAGGAGCGTTTTGGGAAGCCTGCGCTGCTGCCAAAATCACAGCGGCAGAAGAAACCTATCAAGCTTTTTGCCGGATTGACACCGCGCTTTGGGATATGCAAAAAGCGGGGCGGCTGACCGTTGATGACGTGGTTCGGGTTCGTGCCAGCCGTTTTACCGAAGCGGTAAACGCGTCGACGCAGGCAGCAGCATTTCAACAGGCGTTTCAACGGGCGTTATCGGCGCAGACAGTTTTTGTGCAAAATGCCAGCAGTGTGATTCGTTCCCTGTCCGGCCGGTTTCCGCTGTATGCCGCATCTAACGGGATGCTGGATATGCAACTTTCTCGTCTGAAAAGCGCCGAACTGCTTTTGTACTTTTCTGATGTTTTTGTTTCTGATGAAATTGGCTTTGAAAAACCGGACGGACGTTTTTTCACGGAATGTCTGAATCGGGTCCATTTCCGTCCGGAAGAAGTATTGATGGTTGGCGACAGCCTACAATCAGATATCGTCGGCGCAGCAAAAACCGGCCTGAAATCCTGTTGGCTGAACACGGCAAAGAGGCCGAATCCATCCGGTATGGTTCCCGACTATGAAATCAGAGAATTGCCGGAGCTTTTGACTTTGCACATGGATGATGAATGAAGGAGGATTATTTATGAAGCAATATATAGTAGACGCGTTTACTTCCAGGCCTTTTTCCGGGAATCCGGCGGCGGTATGCGTGATGGATGCATGGCCTTCGGACGAGTCCATGATGAAACTTGCCATGGAGAACAATCTTTCAGAAACGGCCTTTCTTGTAAAAGAGCCGTCGGGATATCGCCTCCGTTGGTTTACTCCGGGAACCGAGGTTGAGCTTTGCGGCCATGCAACATTGGCTGCGGCTTTCGTAATGCTGAATTTCCATGAGACGGATGAAATGGAAATTTGCTTCCATACGCTGAGCGGAACGCTTACAGTCAGGAGAATCGGGAAACGTTATGAAATGGACTTTCCGACTTATGAACTCAAAGAAATCCCGGTTACGGACGAAATGGAACAGGCTTTTGGAATACGACCGAGTCAGGCGGTTTTGGGGCTTGATCTACTGTGCGTATTTGAAAACGAAAAGCAGGTAAAAGAAATGAATCCCAATCAGGAACTGCTAAAGAACTTGCCCGGCAGGATACAAAACGCTACGGCAAAAGGCTGTAACATCGATTGTGTCTCAAGAAGTTTTTGTCCGAAACTTTCGGTAGCGGAAGATCCTGTCTGCGGCTCGGCGCATTGCCAGATTGCAGATTACTGGTCACAGGTGACGCACAAAAAAGTAATTCACGCATACCAGGCGTCGAAGCGCGGCGGATATTTGCACTGTGCGTTATTGAGCAATGGGCGCATTGCGATCAGCGGTGAGGCGGCTTTGGTTGCCATATCTGAAATTGTTGCAGACTTGACATAATGTTCGCTGTTCCGGGGCGGCGCCTTCCCGATTATCGGGAGACTGCAAAGGAGGGAAATCGTGTTCGTTATGAGGAGGTTTGATGATGGAAATTAAAATACTTGAATATGATTTTTCGGTCTGCAAAGTTGCGGACTATTCTAAAGTGAATTTGGAAAGCAACTATTGTTTTATAGGAAAAACCGATGAGGAAAAATCACTGGTTTGCCTAACAGAGGAAGTCCCGGATAATGTGGTAAAGTGCGACGATGGCTGGAAAGCGTTTCGGCTTCAAGGAGTGCTGGATTTTTCTCTCATCGGTATATTATCAAATATTTCAGCCCTACTGGCAGAAAACAGTATCGGTATCTTTGCTGTTTCAACTTATAATACAGATTATATCCTGACCAAACGAATGAATTTTGAAAAAGCAATTCATGTGCTGAAAAACGCAGGATATACAATCATATGATGTTGCCTTATGTTATCCGAAT
>CAJFJP010000145.1 GCA_904384255.1 Candidatus Timburyella stercoris | reverse complement strand
AGTAAGGGAGTAACAATCATCAAATTCTTCAAGATAATTATGATTTATATAATACAATGAGTATAGATTAAAATTGACCGTCAAATTCTCAGCTTTGTCCACAAATTACACATTTTTCGGTATTTGACCATATTAATCTTTGCATCTGCCTTTTATACTGTAAAGGACGATGCAAATAAAGCAACGATATTTATGCTTTAAAAAGCATTGTCAGCGTTGGCGATAAGCGGGATTAATACACTTATGTCAGTCATAGATATAAGGCAGGGGGAGCAAGAAAAAGTGGATGAGAATAATTATAATATTTTTTTAGAGACGCCACTGGGGATACGAAAAGGTATGCTACATATATCTGTTGACAATGCAGAGGTAAATGGATATTTAGAGCTTTTGGGACGGCATCAGCCGTTAAGCGGAAAAATTGGTAGCGACGGCCAATGCTGTCTAAATGGAAAGCTGAAAACGCTGATGAGCGAATTCAGCTATAAAGCTACAGGCAACATAAGCGGTGGCAGAGTGGATTTGACAATCTCCAGAGGACAGCATGCATTGATAAAAAAGGAAAGATGCCTTTTAAAAATTACCGGATATGCCTGCTCAAATACTGAGAAAGAGGGATAAGACAAATGAGTTACATAGAAATATCACACAGCTATAAGCGATATTATATGGGAGAAAGCGAAATAGTAGCCAACAGGGATATAAGCTTTACAGTAGAAAAGGGGGAGCTTGCTATTATACTCGGCGCTTCCGGTGCCGGCAAATCTACTATGCTGAACATATTAGGAGGTATGGATACAAACGATGAAGGCAGCGTGATTATTGATGGAAAGGATATTTCCGGATACAGCAAAAAGCAGCTTACGGCGTATAGAAGAAATGATGTAGGATTTGTTTTTCAATTTTATAATCTGTTGCATAACCTTACGGCAAAGGAAAATGTGGAGCTTGCATCTGAAATAGTTAAAGACGCGCTTGATGCTCAAGAGGTGTTAAGAGATGTCGGACTGGGAGATAGAATAAACAATTTCCCGGCGCAGTTATCGGGCGGAGAGCAGCAACGTGTGGCCATTGCGCGCGCCGTTGCCAAAAATCCCAAAATATTGCTGTGCGACGAGCCTACTGGCGCACTGGACTATAAAACCGGTAAGCAGGTACTGCAAATTCTACAGGACATGAGCCGTAAAAAGGGAACTACGGTTATAATTGTCACTCATAACGCCGCCATTGCTCCCATAGCTGATCGCGTCATACATATGCACGACGCCGGCATAAAGAGCATAGATGTAAATCCGAGTCCTAAAAAGATTGCGGACATTGAATGGTAGGTGGGCGTTTTGAGAAAAAGAAAGCTTTATAAAGACATAAGAAAATGCTTTTCGAAATCCAAGGGCAGATTTATCTCAATCATGTGTCTTATGGCGCTTGGCTCATTTGCACTGGTAGGGCTTAAGGCAGCGGGCCCCGACATGCGTGAAACCGGCAGGCATTATTTTGACAGGCTTAATTTAGCAGATATATCCATTATCGGGGACTATGGAATAGATGAGGAAAATCAGAGCGTTATAAATGGTGTTTCGGGCGCCAACAAAATTGAATATGGATATTTGAAGGACGCAGCCGTTAAAGATACGACCGAAAGTTTCCGCATATTCTCCAATACAGAAGAAGTTTCAGTATATGAAATTGTAAAAGGTCGGCTTCCTCGGGCAGACAATGAAATAGCTCTTGCCAGTTTTTACAGCGGTAAATACAATATAGGAGACAAAATTTGCTTTGATGAAAAGGCGGATATAACAGGTGAAAAGTCTCTTAAATATGATGAATTTACCGTGGTCGGATTTGTAAATTCACCGGAGTTTCTATCGTTTGTAAATATGGGGCAATCGACGGCCGGCAGCGGCGAGCTTAAGGGCTACGCAGTTGTTGACGCCGCTGCATTTAATTCTGATTATTATATGATAGCGCGGCTCACATTCAGTGATCTGGCCGACATAGACCCTTATTCTGATGAATACAGCGAGCTGCTCCAGCATCACAAGGATGAACTTAATGCGCTGCTTAAGGAGCAGCCAGGAGCCAGGCTTGCCGCCGTAAAAAGCGAATATCAGTCGCAGATTGACGAAGGTCAGAAAAAAATAGACGACGCACGCCGCAGTATCAGCGATGCTGAGCAGCAGCTTGACGATGCAAAGGTACAGATAGATGATGCCAGTAGACAAATAAACGACAGTCAGATAGAGCTAAACAACGCCGTAGCTAACGCTCAGGCAAAAATTGGCGAAGGTGAAGTGCAGATAAAATATGCTGAAGCGGATTTTGCAGGGGCAAAGTTAAAAATAAATGCTGCCGGTGAGCAGCTTGTCGATGCGGAAAATCAAATAAAAGAAAAGGAAGATGAATTGTCTGCCGCTAAGATGCAGATAAGAAAAAGCGAGGTGGAACTTTCTCAGAAACGTACGGAAATTCAACTTCATCAGCAGGAATATGACGCCGCAAGAGCTGAACTTTTATCAGCAAAGGCGGAGCTTGATGAATTTAAAAACAAGCTGGAAAGCGGTAAATCTACCTATGAAGCGGGAATAGAAGCTACAAAAAACACAATTGATACAATAAATGAGAAGTTTAAAAACCCTAATCTTTCTGATGCATGGCGCGCTGAGCTTAAAAAGCAGCTTTCTACGGCGGAGAAAAAACTGTCGGCGGTGCAGGCGGAATATAAAGAATATATCAAAAATACCTATACTCCGGGAATTGCAGCATTACAGTCTTCAGAGCAGATGATAGCTGAAAAAAACAACGAGCTTTCAGAAGCAAGGATACTGCTTGACAAAGGCTGGCAGCAGCTTTTTGCAGCAGAAACTGAGCTTAACATAGCGAAGGGAGAGGCGTCGCAGGGAGAAACTCAGCTTAACGCTGCAAAGGCTGAGCTTGAAAGCAAACGGGCAGAATATAACGAAGGCAATGCAAAGCTTAGTGCGTCCGATAAAGAGCTTGATAAAAAAAGGGGAGAGCTTGAAGCGGCAAAAGCTGCGCTTGACTCTCAAAAAAAGGAAGGAGAGAGGAAAATCTCCTCTGCAAAGGCACAGCTCGATGAAAAAATAAAGGATTATGAAGCCGCATTAGATGAATTTAATACAAAAAAGTCGGATGCAGATAAGGAAATTGCGGAAGGCGATAAAAAGCTCAGTGATGCCCGCAAAATGATGAACAGCCTTGAAATGCCGACATATGCCTTAGACAGTCGCAGAGAATTGCCAGGAGCAGAAGGATATACCGTTTATGACAGTGTTGCGTCGATAATCGACAAGCTTGCCAATGTTTTTCCCATTTTTCTCTACTTCGTAGCAGCACTGGTAACCCTTACCACAATGACACGCTTTGTCGATGAGGAACGTACAAACTCTGGAACACTTAAAGCACTGGGCTATAACGATAGGGACGTTATTAAGAAATTTACAATTTATGGGCTTATATCGGGAGTTATAGGAGCGCTGGTAGGAATTGCGGCAGGACATACTCTTCTGCCAATGATTGTATATGCCGCTTACGGCAGCAGCTTTACACTGCCGAAAATTGAGCTGCATTTTCATCTTGGAATAACGATTATTGCCATTGCCCTTGCATTGATCAGCGCAGTTTTGCCGGCTTATCTCGTTTCTGAAAAAGAGCTTAGAGAAAAACCGTCGTCACTGCTGCAGCCAAAGTCACCGGCC
>CAJFJP010000144.1 GCA_904384255.1 Candidatus Timburyella stercoris | reverse complement strand
TGTCGCGCGGTATGCGCCGAGTCTCTCAACAACATAAGAGCTTGCCTGCGGTACAATTTTAATATTGGCAATTATAATAATTATCAACAGTACCAGAATTACAATTACAGCTATAAGCCACCCCATAAAAAATACCCCTTTATTATAATTTTCTAAACAAGGCACGGCATACTGTGACTAATTACCTATATTACGGCTGCCGGTCTTGTTTTAAAACTGTCCTGAGACGGAATAAACACAACTATTCCCAATACAGTACTCCATTTTTCACTTCTATATTTATTGTAAACAGCTAAAAAGTCTGTTTTCTGCTAACAATAAGCTTAACGCCGTCTATTTTTTCTACTATTACTGTTTCGCCAACATTTATAACGCTATCGTCAGATGAACGTGCCGACCATATCTGCCCTGAAAGATTAACTTGTCCTTTTCCTAAAACATTATTTATCTCAGAAGTAACGGACGCCTCTTTACCTATACTTCTGTCCGCATTTGTAGCCTCAATTTTTTTATTGAGTATTCTCTTTACAAGCGGACGCGTGAGAATGATAAGCACTAAAGATACAACAGCAAATATGAGTGCCTGTATCCAAAAATTGACGTTAAGCAGTGCAAGCACCATTGCAATAATCGCACCGCCGGCAAGCCATATTGAAATAAGCTGTACGGACAAAGCCTCTATTATAAGAAATATTATGGCGGCTACAAGCCATACTATTGAAAATACATCCATAAAATAAACCTCTTAACTTTCTTATTGATATTAATTATATCATACAAAATGTCAAAATAAAACCATAAATAGTTCTTCAGCCCTTTTGGCACAGTAAGGTTAGCTACTTGCGGAAAAACATGGCAAAGAAAAACATTTAGACATATTTTTTACTTTAACATAGCTTTCTTTTCATGCTGCGTATTTTTCCTTTTTGCTCATTTGTCGGCAGTTTAGAATCCAATATTTTCTGCAGCGCCTTATTATATGTGAAGTCGTCAATTGGCAATGATGATTTAAGATAATTCTCGGTAAGTTCAGGATATTTTATATAACAGGTGGATATAGCCCAAGCTTGAGCCATTTTTGCATAATATCCCGGATGTTTTACCCGCCATAGTGTATTTAATGTCTTGTCAATATAATCGTCGTCAATGAAATATTTCAGCAGCATAACAAGAGCAAAGCGCACATAAAATTCGTCGCTCGACGATATGTACTGCATTATAAAATAATAGAGCTGAGACTTATCTTCTCTGCGAAAATTAAAGCAGCCGCAGAAGCTGTCGCAAACCGACCAATTATCTATAAGCGGCAAAAATATCTCTGTGGATTTCAGTTTATCGTCTATAGATTCTTTTTTTAACCCTGTAATCATGCCAAGCAGCATAACTTCCTCAAAAAGCGGATTTTTAGGTAAATGGTAGTCATCGCCGTTTTTAGCAAGGCGCACGGCTGTTTTTTTAATGTCCGGCAGGCGAACTCCGATTATATTGCTTACTCCCGGCAGCAGCGACGATGCAAATACTCTATACTTGTCATCGGCTAAATTTAAAAGCTCATTTCTTATATTCAATATAAATCACTCCGGCATTAATTATAAAGCAAAGGTCAATATATTGGAATAATTAAAATTTGCAAAGCCATAATATCATTGATAAGCAAAAACTGCGGAGAGTGAATATATGCGGATAAGCAAAGAAAAAAAGCAGCAAAAGCTGGATAAGAAGGTAAAAGAGCTTAATTCGGACCTTACACAAAGCGTAAAATTTAAGGATAAGCTTGAAGAAAATAAAAATACATTCCTTGAGCTTTTTAAAAACGTCGGGACACTTCGCGTAAGAGACGTAACAAACAGAAACAACGAAAATATGAAGTTCTGTATTATGTTCTTAGACGGACTGGTAAAAAGCGATATAGTAAATCAGCATGTGGTAAAACCGCTTTTAGAGGCTGCAAATATAAAAAGCGATGAAAATTTTTCGGCCTCGCTGATAAGTCAGCTTGTATTTGTAAATCGCATTAAGCAGACCGACGACGCTCAGGAAATAATCGAGTCGATAACCTACGGCGACACTCTGCTGCTGGCAGATGGCCTAAACTGCGGATTTATACTAGATACAAAGGGCTTTACTCTTCGCTCGATAGCAGAGCCGGAGGGAGAAAATGTCCTAAATGGTCCAAAAGAGGGCTTTAATGAAGGCATTATGATGAATTTGTCAATGCTTTACCGCAAGCTGCGCACCAATGAATTTAAAAGCGAGTTTACAAAAGTAGGCCGGCGCACGAAAACAAACGTATGTATATGCTATATCGAAAGCTTAGTCGATAAAAAGGTCCTTAAGGAGGTACAGCGGCGAATAAGCCTTATAGATATAGACGGTGTTTTGGACACAAACTATATTTCAGAGTTTATAAGAGATAAAAAATATTCGCCGTATAAAACTGTAGGCTTTACCGAGCGGCCTGACGTCGTGGCCGGCAAGCTTTTAGAGGGACGAATAGCGATTATTATGGACGGCACACCGGTAGTGCTTACCGCGCCGTATTTATTTATAGAAAACTTTCAAAGCAACGAGGATTATTATTTAAACTTTTTATATACCACATTTGCCAGAATTTTGCGTATTATGGGATATTTTCTCACAGTGCTTACGCCGGCAATATATATATCGATAATTGCATATCAGATAGAAATACTGCCGCCGGCACTCACCATTAATATAGCGAGTGCACAGCAAAATGTGCCGCTGCCAGCGGCGCTTGAAGCGGTAATAATGCTGATAATCTTCGATTTACTGAAAGAAACAGGTGTGAGAATGCCATCCAGTGTAGGTCAGACGCTGAGCATAGTCGGCGCGCTGGTAATAGGGCAGGCGGCGGTAGAAGCCAAGTTTGTATCGGCGCCTCTTATAATAGTCGTAGCTTTTACCGGACTTACCAATCTTCTCACGCCGCGGCTAAACACATCTGCATTTATGTATAAATATATATTTTTAATTTTTGCCGGTGTATTAGGCTTTTTTGGAGTAATAATATGCCTTTCTATGTTTATTATACAAATAATAAACCTAACCTCATTTGGTGTGCCGCAGATACGCCTTACAGGAGGCATGAAGCTTCAGCAGATTAAGGATATAATTATAAGGGCTCCGTGGACATCAATGAAAACACGTCCAGAGAATTTGAGCGATAACTATACTCGAATGATTAGAAAGGAATAGCGAAGCGAATGAAAAGAGGTATAAAGCTTGCATGTATAATGGTTGTTCTGTCATTTATATGCGCTATGTTTACTGGCTGCTGGGATTATAAAAAGATTGACGATTTAACGCTTGTAGCCGGAGTCGCAATAGATCGCTCAGACAACGGAATAGGGTATAAGGTTTCGCTTGAGACAATAGATTTTTCCATGTCAGTACAGGAAAACAGTGTAAAGACTCAAATAATACAGCTTGAGGGAAATACTATCTTTGAGGCATTTAACAAGACAAAAACGCAGATAGTAAAGCAACTGTATTTTCCTGATATGCAGATACTTTGCATAAGTGAAAAAATAGCAGCTGAGGATGGCCTTAAAGATATAGTAGAAAGCTTTATACGGAGCACGGATATCAGAGAAAGCGTATATGTAATCATCTCAAGAGACGAAAGCGCAGAGAAAATAATTACTCAAAGTGAAAATATGAGTACGGTAATATCAGCGGAGATAAACGAGCTGATAGAT
>CAJFJP010000143.1 GCA_904384255.1 Candidatus Timburyella stercoris | reverse complement strand
AAATCCTTTATAACTTCTAAAAACGCTTTTTCTATTTTATTTGTAATGATCTTGGGAAATTATCTTTTGCTGGGCTCGCCGTTTAACGCCAAGCAGGATTCATGGATATCGATACTTGTTACATTTGCGATAATGATACCTGTAACATTGATTTTCTCAAGGCTTATGAAGCTGTATCCTGAGAAAAATCTTTTTTATATGTTCTTTGACGCTTTTGGAAAAGCAGGCGGTATAATAGCAACAGTTATTTTTTCGCTTTATGCGGTGTTGGCTTCCGCAATAGTTGTACAGAATTATTCGCGCTTTTTTAAGATAATATCTCTTACAAATACACCGTTTATAATTATAACAGCGGGCATAGTTTTTGCAGCTATATACCTTGCCAAAAGCGGTGACAGCACACTTGGCAAATGGTCGTTTGCCATTATAATATTACTATTTTTACTTATAGCAACTGCATTTTTAATGACGTCGCAGGAATATAATTTTGATAATCTTTTTCCGGTGTTCAGCAATGGCTTCGATAATATTTTTTCCGGATCAATATCACTTCTTGCAATGGCTTTCGGAGATATTGTATTATTCTTGACTTTAGGCGATTCTATAAAGAAAAGCAGCAGCTCATATAAAATATTTCTCAGCAGTATAATTATAACAATAGTATTAATGCTGCTTGTGTTTTTAAAAAATTTGTGCGTATTAGGACAGAGCACCATGGAAATAACAATGTTTCCATCATATGCAGCGGCAAGAATGGCAAGCCTGAGCGTGTTTTTTGAAAGAGTGGAGGCGGTGATATCATATTATTTTGTCATTGCCGGAATTACAAAAATATCTGTTTGTATTATAGCTGCGGCAAAAGGTTCGGCTAAGATTTTAAAAATACATGAGTACAAAAAAACAGTTATGCCAGTAGGACTTGTGGTATTTGCAGCTTCTATGATGCTGTTTGATAATACGGCTCAGATGTTTGACTTTGTTAATAAATATCCATATATATCTCTGCCACTGCAGATAGGAGTGCCGATATTGCTGTGGATTATTGCTGAAATAAAACATGCAGTTAAGGAGCGCCCAATGCCATCAATGAACAAAATAATTGAGGGATAAATTTGACTTAATAAATGGAGCAGTATTTCAAACGGGAAATTGCATTAACACGTTGAAAAATGAAGCTGTGTAAAAAATTTTGATAATTGATAAGTCACTAAAAACTGTACAATATTCGCAGTATAACATGGCCATTGATATATTATACTAAATTTTGCAAATGGTAAAATACCTCGCTAAAAAATGTTTATATTATTAAATTGACTTTAGCAGCTTTAAAATATAGATTTTTAGATTATCGCCGACATGGCAGAGCCAATATAAGCAAAAAAGCAACGGCAAAAGTGAAATTTGCCATTGCTTTTTATTTGGAAAAATTTAATTGTACATAAAATTTGAGAACAGTTGCTAATCATCTTTTTTAGGCATTTCGCCGTAAAGATTAAAACGAAACAGCTTTGATTCATCTTCAGGATTATCGCATCTTATAACAGCTTCAGCTATAGTGCCGCCTTCGATAAGCATGGCTATGCCGGCAAACTGCGCAAGCTTTGATTTCATATTAATACGATCGCCCTCCGGCGTTTCAAGATACACATTGCCCTTGCATGAATCAAGCGCCTGAATAAATTTTTGTACATCAATATTATGCAGCGCTATTCCATCCATTAAAATCACTCCTCTTAATACCACATAAAATATTATATTCTATGTTAAGTTTATTTTAACATATATTACCATATCCGTCAAATGAAATAAAGCTAATTTAAGCACAAAATTATCGACAATTAAGACCATTTAAAGATATATTGTATCAATTATGAACAGAAATTGCAGAAGCAAGGAAAAAATAAATCTAAAAGCTTTATTTAACATATTTTTAATAAAAAATATGGAGATATATGGTATATTTACTTGGCAATGCTAAAAATATTGATGATATAAAGTCTTATGCGCCAAATTTTGAGCTGTTGCATATATATTTAATCTGATATATAATTAAAATATATATTGGTGTCGACTTTTGTTTATATATATTCAGATATTCAGAAAGGAATTTTTATGAGAAACAGTGCAGTAATGCTTAAAACATATAATATGCTGACCATTACAGGTCTTGTCATATTTCCGGATATGGTGATTCATTTTGAAGTGTCGGGAGACAGAGCCGTAGATGCGATAAACGATGCTATGGAAAAGGACAGTCTTATTTTTCTTACTATGAAAAATGATCCTATCTTACCCGACTCTGATATAAATAATATGAGTAAAATAGGCTGTCTTGCGCAGGTAAGGCAGGTTATTAAGCTTCCTAATAATAATCTTCGCATAATGATAGAGGGTAAGCGCCGCGCAAAGCTTAGCGATATAATATCGGACGAGAGCTTTGATCTCGCCATTGTTTCAGAATGTCCTGATAAAAAGACACGGGTTTCACAAGCTGTTGAGATGGCGCTTATACGTCATGCGCAGGGCCTTTTTGAAGATTATGCATCTCTTTCACAGCGAATTGCTCCGGACATAAGAGCTATGGTAATGACGGCGCCGGACGCTGGTACATTAGCGGATTATATAGCGGCAAATCTGCCGTTTAGAACTGATGTAAAGCAAATGGTGCTTGACGAGCTTAATCCGGTAAAAAGGCTGGAAAAGCTGATAGTAAGCATGACGAAGGAAGTAGAAATTTTAGGTATAGACAGGGAAATAAGCGAAAAGGTAAAGGAGCAGCTTGACCGCAACCAGCGCGACTATTATCTTAGAGAGCAGCTTAAAATAATAAATATGGAGCTGGGAGATGGAGACAGCCTTGCCGCAGAAACAGATGCTTATATTGATGCCATAAATGGTCTTGATATAAGCGAAGAATCGCGCAAAAAGCTTATTAAAGAGGCCAGTAAGCTTTACAGCATGCAGCCAAGTTTTCCAGAAACTGCAGTTATAAGGAGCTATCTTGATGCATGTATAGAGTTGCCTTGGAACAATAAAACCGACGATAATATAAACATAAAAAAGGCCCAAAAAATATTGGACGCAGGACATTATGGCCTTATGGATGTAAAGAAGAGAATAATTGAGCTTCTCGCCGTGCGCAAGCTTAATCCAGACATAAAGGGACAGATAATATGTCTGGTCGGCCCGCCTGGAGTCGGAAAAACCTCCATTGCAAAATCCATTGCAGAGTGCATGGGCAGAAAATATGCAAGAATATCCCTTGGCGGTATAAACGACGAGGCAGATATAAGAGGACACCGAAAGACATACATAGGCGCAATGCCCGGTCGTATAATGGAAGCGATAAAAATAGCCGGCTCAAAAAATCCGCTTATACTTATGGACGAGGTGGATAAAATTGGGACAAGCTACCGCGGCGACCCTGCATCGGCGCTGCTTGAGGTGCTTGACAGCGAGCAGAACATAAATTTCCGTGACCATTACATTGAGCTGCCGTTTGATTTGAGCGATACTCTTTTTGTGCTTACGGCAAACACATTAGACACAATACCGTCGGCGCTTATTGACCGTATGGAGATAATAGAGCTGCCGAGTTATACCAGAGAAGAAAAGTTCAATATAGCCAAAAGGCATCTTATAAGGAAGCAGATGGAGCGTCACGGCCTTACAAATGAGAGTTTCAAGATAACAGATAAAGCGGTGTATGATTTAATAGATTTTTACACACGTGAAGCAGGCGTGCGCTCGCTGGA
>CAJFJP010000142.1 GCA_904384255.1 Candidatus Timburyella stercoris | reverse complement strand
AAAATATGCATTCAAAAAAAAAAGACCCTGCAGAGGTACAAATACTATACCATACAAAGCACAATTAGTCAAGCATATTTATCTTTTTTATCTAAATATTGGCATTTTTTATATCGCCACAACATCTTTATTCTTATGTACTCTTCGATTATATAAATTTACTAGCCTTATACAACTATGCAGCATGTATCAAATATGCTTTAATCTTTTTCTATAAATCTATCTTGATTTGCTTTTTGATACGTCTATAAAATTTTATCTAAAATTACACTCATTTCCTATTTAAACGACAAATTTTTGTCGAACATATAACATGTATAACCAGCTAACTTTATTTTCAAATAAAACCTTTATCCAATCTTTGAGTTATTTATTTCAAATTAGTTATTATAATCAGGTAACTAGTGCATACCTATCAATGATTATAGCCATTACTTAATTTTTTAAAGCAGTGCAAATCCACATGAACAGGTTTTGCAGATATAAGCTTTAGTACCATTGGCCATGTAATGTGCCAAACAATTTTTTGCTGCCGTCTCACTGTCAAATATACCATATACACTCGGCCCGGCACCGCTCAGAGACAAAAAAACGGGTGAAAATCGCCGGATTTTCTCCGCCGCTTTATCATATTCGGAATATAGCCGAGCAAATATATTGCCGGTACATTTTTTGGCGCCGCAAAAATCGTCATTTTCATATTTTTGCAAAAAGCCCTGCGTGAAATGCGTCCTGCTGTCGCTCATCCTGTCTATCATATCATACATCCGCCCGGTGGAGTTCTTTTCGCCGCTCTTTACTATTACGACATAATAATCGCCTATATACTGAATAGGCGTGACTTTCTCGCCTATTCCCTTTACGAGCGCCGTGCCGCCGCTGAGACAAAAAGGAACGTCCGCCCCGACATTAAGCGCCGCACTGCACAAATCGTCGCCACTTAAAGAACCATATACATCATTAAGCATGGAAAGCACAGCCGCTGCATCGGCACTGCCGCCGCCAAGCCCCGCTGCCGTCGGAATATGCTTTTCTATATCTATATGTACATTAAACTTCTTTCCCGATATTTTCATAAATTCCAATGCGGCCTTATATGCTGTGTTTTCTTCTCCGCAGCTTTTGCCAAAGCAGTTTACAGTTATCTTTCCATCGCCATCTGATAAACTTAAAGAAACTATATCGCACAATGTTACCGACTGCATTATGCTCTCTATATCGTGATAGCCGTCATCTCTGCGCCCGGTTATATCAAGCGTAAGATTTATTTTCGCCATTGCTCTTGACTTAAGCTCTATCATTAAAATCTCCTATTATTTGCCAATATATGCAATTTTTACGGAAGTTAAATCACATCGACTTTATACGCCAAGTTCGTCTAAAAAGTCCTTTATACGGCTTACAGCTTCCTTAATATGCTCTATGGAATAGCAGTACGACACTCTTATATAGCCCTCTCCGCTCTCTCCAAAGGCTGTTCCCGGTACGACCGCCACTTTTTTTGAATATATAAGTCTTTCGCAAAATTCCTCAGATGTAAGACCCGAACGCTTAATCGACGGAAATATATAGAACGCGCCCTCCGGCTCGAAGCAGTCAAGCCCTATTGAATTAAATGCGTTCACTATAAACCGGCGGCGCATATCGTACTGGCTGCGCATCTCGATTATATCCTCGTCGCCGTTCTGCATAGCCTCTATGCCGGCGTACTGCGCCGTTGTAGGCGCACACATTATCGCGTACTGATGCACCTTTATCATCTGCGATATAATAGGTTCCGGCCCGCAGGCAAAGCCTAAGCGCCAGCCCGTCATTGAATAGGCCTTGGAAAATCCGCCTACTATAACCGTGCAATCATACATGCCGTCAATCTCCGCTATCGACACATGCCGGACGCCGCCGTATGTAAGCTCTGCGTATATCTCGTCGGACAGCACCATTATATTATTTTCTTTTATTATAGGAGCAATTTTCTCTAAATCCTCACGCCGCATTACAGCGCCCGTAGGGTTATTTGGATACGGCAGTATTAAAAGCTTGGTTTTCTCCGTTACTTTTTCCCTAAGCTCTTCCGGAGTAATTTTAAAATTATTCTCCATTTTAGTTTTTAATAATACAGGTACTCCACCACTCATTCTCGTTATAGGCTCATAGCAGACAAAACACGGCTCAGGTATTATCACCTCGTCGCCGGGTGATATAACCGACCTTATGCATAAGTCTATCGCTTCGCTGCCGCCAACCGATATCATGACCTGCGAGACTGAGTATTCAAGATTAAACCTGCGCTGCATATAATTTGAAGTTTCTTCGCGCAGCTTCTTAAATCCGGCGTTTGCCGTATATCTCGTCTTGCCAGAGCGCAGCGAATTTATTCCCGCTTCTCTAACATGCCACGGTGTTTTAAAGTCCGGCTCTCCCACGCTCAAAGATATAACGTCGTCCATTTCCTCCGCTATGCTGAAAAATTTGCGGATGCCGGAGGGCTTCATGTCCCTTACTACCGGATTTAGTATATTATTATATTCCATAATATTACCACTCCAAAATAAAAGCCTTTTTATGCGAATATCCGCATTTTAATCGCGATATGCTGCTAAATCTGTTTATTTAGATGCATTCATGTGCACTGGTGCAAACCTTGCGAAAAAAGCAAAAACACAATACAAAATAATGCACAAACGTCACAATTCCGTAAGAACAAAAAATTTTCACTGCATAAATGCTGGACTTATAGCAGCCACGCATTTGTAGCACTTCGGCTGCTCCACTACGCAACTAATATCGTAAAGTATCAGCAAATGTCCATAAGGCATGTCAAAAGTGCAGAAAATCAAAAGCTCTCGAACGCTTATTGCATATGTACATTACACATAGCAGCCAATAATATAACCTCATTTCACGATTAGTATTTCAAAAAAATGGCGCTACAGTAAATATCGGCCATTTTATAAAGCTGCAAATCTTTACATCATAGATATTGCGCATTAATCAATTGTACTTATGTTTAACAATTCCTGACTTATATTAAATGACAAAGCTTCTGTCGTCCTCTTCGCCGGATGAAAGCTTAACACCCATCTCCTTATACCTTCTCAGTACAAAGTGCGTAGCGGTAGACTGCACAGAATCCATAGGTGCAAGACGCTTTGCAACAAACATGGCGACTTCCCTAAAGGTCTTGCCCTGCACCATTACAGCCAAATCGAAGCCGCCCGACATAAGATATACAGACTCAACTTCCTCAAACATCATTATTTGCTCGGCTATTGATTCAAAGCCTTCGTCCTGCTTTGGTATTACCTTTATTTCAATCAAAGCGGTAACTAATGTGGAATCCTCTTTTTCCCAGTCCACAACCGGCTTATATCCGCATATTATACCATTTCTTTCAAGGGCGCGTATATGCTCGCTTACATCCTTTTCCTCCATGCCGAGCATTACGGCAATATCAGCGTCGGTATAGTGCGCGTTGTCGTTGAGAAGCTTTAGAATTTTATCCATATAATCAACTCCCGTCAAGATTTTTAATTTTACTCTATCGGTATAAGCACCGGCTCGCGGTTTTGATAAAGCGCTATTTCTTTAAATCCGCAGTCAAAAGCCGCTTTTAGACCAACGCCTATATCGCTGCCCACATCATAGCACGTGTGTGCGTCGGAGCCTATTGTTATATATTTCCCACCAAGTTCCTTAAATCGTTTTATATAGTAATCATGCGGCACCAAATATCCTAATCCCTTTCGTATGCCGGATGTATTTATCTCCAATGCCTTGCCGCGCTCAGCCACAGCCGTGAGTATTTTGTCAGTCACTGCATCATACCTTTTAAAATCAATGTCATTTATATCTATGCCAAAATAGCGTATAGGATATGTAAGATGCGCAAGA
>CAJFJP010000141.1 GCA_904384255.1 Candidatus Timburyella stercoris | reverse complement strand
AGAGGTTGAGGAAGAGATTTCATCCTGAGTATTTGAGCATGATGGAAGGAAAGCAGCTGCAGCCATGGCCGCTGTTAAAAAGATGCATAACATTGTTTTACTTTTCATATATGATCCTCCTTTGATAACGCTAAAGCAGTATATGCTTAATGTATCACAACTGGCAATAAATGGCAATGATTGTTACAAAACTGATATAAAATTATTACAAAAGTCAAATATTTCGACAATATTATACAATTTGTATTTATACTTCTTTGCCTACTACAGCGCAAACACAACTACTGATAGGCCGCTGCTAACATATCGCTTATTAAGATGTTATCAGACAGAAAATAGGTGTTACCAAAAAGGCGAGTCTATAGGAAATATCATGGGAATAGTTGTTCACAGCACAGGGGCAGCAAATCCAAACCTTAAACGCTATGTTGATTATCCGGAAGAACTGGGAACTAATGAATATGGAAACCATTGGAATAATAGTGATGTCTCACTAATGGTGCATGCTTTTATAGGAAAAGACAAAAACGGCCAAGTAGCAATAGTAAATACATTGCCATATGAATATGCATGCTGGGGAGTAGGAAACGGTACTTATGGTAGCTATAACTATAGTCCTACAGGCCATATTCAATTCGAGATTTGTGAAGACAATCTTACAGATATAAATTATTTTAATGATGCTGTTTTTGGCGCAGCGGCAGAATATTGCGCGTACCTTTGCAAATCATTTGCTTTGTCAGTTAATTCAATAGTCAGCCATAAAGAGGCCCATGATAAAGGTTATGGATCAAATCATGGCGATCCTGACCATTGGCTGGCCAAGTTTGGAAAAAATATGAACGACTTTAGGGCAAGAGTAACTACACTATTAGCCAATTCTTAGATATATAGAAAAATCAGCGACGAATTGGTTTAATTTAGTCATATTCGTCGCTGAAAGGCTTTAATTATTGTTGCCCTAATTTATTAACAACAATATTTACATTCTCTGCCAAGTCCGAAACAGCTGTGTTCTTAGGATCAACAATAAGATACATATATTCATCTTTTTCTAAATCCGCTTCAAAGCCGTAAATAAAATTAGAGGGTATTTTAATGGATTTTCTGCTGACTTTTCTTGAACCACAATAAAGAGAAATATCTACACCATCGCACAAATCGTCAGTGGATGCAGAACCGGCAAATAATGAAACATTAAATGAATATCGTCCGGCTTCCGGAGCCTTCCATCCAATAATGGCGGAAGCATATGGAGGGTGGCTCATTTCAGGGGAAAGATATCCGTCAGCCGACTGATGCCAATTGTTTTCTTGAGTGAGATTCTCTTCATAATATATTTCCGGAAGCCATGTCCCAAATGCTTTTTCTGTATATGAATTTGTTTCGGAAAGCTGCTTGTATCTACATTCTTCTATTTTAGATATGTCATACACTCCGTTAGTATTGGTTTCTTGAGAATATAGATAATACCAGCCGTTATGGCCTTGCTTAGTCCCGTCACCGTTTATATATCCGTCTCCAAATGCCCACGAATTGTTGTTATCGATATATTGAGGAATAGTAAGGGTAATTTCAGCCCTAATGTCGTTACACATATCGTTTTTACCGTTTTTATTTGGATCGGAAATAATATAAAAATATTGTCCGGCTTTAAGCATTGCGTTTAAGCTTACGCTTTCACCCTCAATTATATTATCTGTTACAGAACGGCTATACAA
This sequence comes from Candidatus Timburyella stercoris, assembly GCA_904384255.1. Classification (GTDB taxonomy): domain Bacteria; phylum Bacillota; class Clostridia; order Oscillospirales; family Acutalibacteraceae; genus Timburyella; species Timburyella stercoris. The sequence goes on along the minus strand of CAJFJP010000141.1, from coordinate 2,245 downwards.
TTTATCAGTATTTCCGTAAACCGAAAATGTTATTCCATCACTTTGCGAATCAGATTTATCTTTGTTTCCAGCTGTAAAGCTTATGTCAAGACGATAGTTACCGTCTTCTGGAGCTTTAAATGCAAGTATAGCGGAAGCATACGGACCATTTTCTACGGCAGGATTAAGATTGAGGCTCATATAGTTCATTGACTGATCCCACCAATTTCCTGTAGAAGCTATGTCGCTGTCCTTTGAATATATGCCAGCAACCCATGTCGGCTTATTATTGCTACCATTTCCGCTGGAAATGCAGCTTCCACCTCCATTTATGTCAGAGTACCAGGATTCCTTAATTTTAGATATATCATAAATACCTTCTGTATTTGTTTCTTCAGTATACATGTAATACCAGCTGTTGTATCCCTGAACCGATCCGTCTTGTCCGTCTTCACCATATGTCCATTTTTTATCATCTGCGAATTGAAGTTCTTTAACATTATATATTCCTTCAGCTAATACAGATGGTTCAATGCTTGAGTCAACAGATACAGCAGAAGAGGTTGAGGAAGAGATTTCGTCCTGAGCATTTGAGCATGATGGAAGGAAAGCAGCTGCAGCCATGGACGCCGTTAAAAAGATGCATAACATTGTTTTGCTTTTCATATATGATCCTCCTTTGATAACGCTAAAGCAGTATATGTTTAATATATCACAACTGGCAATAAATGACAATAATTGTTATAAAACTGATATAAAATTATTACAAAAGTCAAATATTTCGACAATATTATACAATTTGTATTTATAGTTCTTTGCCTACTACAGCGCAAACACAACAACAATAATTTCCGACCCTGAGCCGCATGGAAATTATTTAGAGTATAAAACTAATGTATTGCATATCGATACAGACGGCGTAGGTTCAGACCATGGGAATGAATTCCATCAGTCACAGACATCATATATGAACGGAAAACTTAATGCAGATATACACAATTACATAGTTTATCCACAGAATGCGAGCAATTTAAGTAAAATGCTTGGATGTGTATGCGTTGTAGAAGGGCCTAGAGGCCATGCATTCGGAATTGTAGGTGATGCTTGTGATGATAAAACGCCAGGTGAGGAAAATTATATTGATGAAGTATCTTGGCATATGCGTGAAAGCCTTGGTTATCCACCAGCAAACTGTAATTATGGATTGGAAAATATAAACTTTACCATATATATTTTCCCGGAAACGAAGCAGAGAAGCTGGCCGGAAGACAGGTCGCTTTTCGATTATCGTGTATCATTAGCCGGTATGAAATATTATTATTAAGTGCAGTTAAGAGAAATGGAAAAATGAGTCTGCTGTATATGCAGCAGCCTCAGAGTGAAATGGTTAACCTCTTGTAATTTTAAGAACACCGAGTTTTCCGTTTATCGGAATAATTATTAGATCTTCATCGCTATATTGAGGGATATAGTACCATATTCTTCCTAATCCCCTGTCATACACGACACTTTCTTTGTCAAATGGGAAAGAAGGCTCTATAACAACATTACCTTTGGTGTCAATAAGACCTATTTTATTATCCTTAATTATAACGCCAAGGCCGTTGTAGAAAGTATCACTTATAACGTCGAACTTTTCCTCATTCAGCAGATTTCCTTCACTGTCATACAGCTGCTGATAATAAGCGTTAGGTTCGCCAAATTGGCGTACATCTATACCATCGGTTCCCCATTCAAGTTCAGCTCTTTCAGCATTGTTATGATCTAAGCACGGCTCTACTACTTTTCCGGATGTATCAATATATGCATATGTGGTATTTGGAAATTGTACAAGCGCGCGGCCGTCATCATCAAATGCACTGGCATATTTATATCCTCCGCTTATATTCCCGCTTTTGTCTATATAGTAATAGTAAGCCGTACTGGAATAACCCGGTGATGTGGCAAGCAGAATTCTTGCATATCCGTTGTGAAATCTATAATCCTGATGAGCTTTGTAGCTGTTTAAAGCGTTCCAATCAATAGAAGGTTCAAAAGCAAGGCTCATGGTAATGGTTTGTCCATTATAAGTGCCGGAAACTGGGTCAGGGAAAGATGAGAGGGGTACGGCAGAGACATATTCCGACGGGAAAGCATGTGTGGAGGGAGTGATATAGGATACAGCAGAAGAGGTTGAGGAAGAGATTTCATCCTGAGTATTTGAGCATGATGGAAGGAAAGCAGCTGCAGCCATGGCCGCTGTTAAAAAGATGCATAACATTGTTTT
>CAJFJP010000140.1 GCA_904384255.1 Candidatus Timburyella stercoris | reverse complement strand
CCTCCGCCGACGTCGACGGCTTTGACACCTGCCGTAAAATCTGCATACTTGCCTCTCTTGCCTTTGGCTACCATGTATATCCCGATGGCATTTACACTGAGGGTATAACCAACATAAAGCTTGAGGATGTTGTTTATGCCAAAAAGCTTGGCTATGCCGTTAAGCTTATAGGATATTCCAAAAAAATAAGCAGCGATAAGATTTTTTGCGCCACATATCCTGCGCTTATTCCCTTTTCAAACAGCCTGTCTACGGTAGACGATGTTTTTAATGCCATAATGGTTAAGGGCGACGCTACCGGAGATGTAATGTTTTACGGCAAGGGCGCCGGCAAGCTTCCGACTGCGAGCGCTGTTGTTGCAGATATAATAGACGCGTGTATGCACATAAATCGCCGCAAAAACATATTCTGGGAGGATGCAAAGGAGAACTATGTTATTCCCTGTGACGAGCATGAAACGGCTATATATGTCCGTGCTCGGTGCGATATGAGCGATTTAACGCGCCTTTTTGGCAGCACTAAGGCTTTACATGCGGATAACGGCGATGTTTTGCTTATTACTCCTGTTATGAAGGAAAAAGAGATAAATAAAATTCTTTCTCAGTCGGGTATAGAAATTAAAGCCAAGATAAGAGTTATGGAACAGGCGGTGTAAATTTAATGGTTACTGTTAGAGTTCCGGCAACCAGCGCCAACCTCGGCTCCGGCTTTGACGCGCTGGGCATAGCTCTTACGCTTTACAACACCGTCAGCATTGAGGAATATGACGGCGTTAAGATAGAAAGTCTCGACAATATACATGTGCCGCAAGATGAGAGCAATTTTATATATTCCACCGCCCGCCGTCTCTACGATATATGCGGCAAAAAGTTTACAGGGCTGCATATAAAGCAGACAAACGACATTCCAATGACGAGAGGGCTGGGCTCTTCTTCCGCCTGTCTTATTGCCGGACTGCTCGGCGCAAACGAGCTGCTTGGCGGGCCGATGAGCAGCGGCGAGCTTCTCAATCTTGCAGCGGCTATTGAGGGGCATCCTGACAATGTTGCGCCGGCACTGCTTGGCGGGCTTGTCACCTGCGCCATGGATGAAGGCATTGTGCACAGCGTAAGCGTGCCGGTAAGCGAAAGCGTCCGTTTTGCCGTTATGATTCCTGATTTTACACTTAAGACGTCGCTTGCACGTTCGGTACTGCCGCAAAGCATTTCACGCAGCGACGCTGTATTTAATCTTTCTCGGGCGGCACTTATGACTTCCTCCCTATTCTCCGGCAATTTAGAGCATTTGCGCATTGCCACGCAAGACAGATTACATCAGCCGTATCGTTTGCAGCTTATTCGCGGCGGCGACTCTGCGCTGAGAATTGCGAGAGAGCTTGGCGCGTACGGCTCTTACATAAGCGGCGCTGGACCAAGCATTGTCGCTATAATTGACAAGGACAACACGGCGTTTGAAAAAGAAGCCCAGCTTCAGCTTAAGAAAAACGGTATATTTAACTGGCGTATAGTTTTACTTGAATGCGATGAAAACGGCGCTGCCGTTTTGTAATAAAAATACAGGCTTGTGCTCTTAAATCGTAAGGCTTAACGAAACTGCCATCAGTTGTTTATAGATATTTCATGTGTACAAACGCGTTATATCTGTTTTTGACAGATGAAATCGTGCTGAACATTTTATATTTATCGGCAATATATTATAATCTGCGGAAAAGCCTTATATTTTCTGCCGCACAAATCTGATAATAATTTGGAGGTAAATAAATGGCACTGATAGTACAAAAGTTCGGTGGTTCATCCGTGCGTGACGACGAAAGAATTTTTAATGTCGCGAGGATAATAACCGAAACGCGCAAAAAGGGCAACGACGTTGTCGCCGTTGTTTCTGCACAGGGCGACACGACCGACGACCTTGAAGCCGCTGCCGCGAGAATAAATCCGAATGCGTCAAAGCGCGAGATGGATATGCTTCTTTCGGCCGGCGAGCAGATGTCGGCGGCGCTGCTGGCCATGGCGATTGAAAGCCTTGGCTATCCAGTGGTCTCACTGCTCGGCTGGCAGGTCGGCGTTAAGACCGACTCTAATTACCGCAATGCGCGTATTAAGAGCATATCATCCGAGAGGATAAACGCAGAGCTTGCTCGCAAGAATATAGTAATTGTGGCGGGATTTCAGGGTATTAACAAGTACGACGACATTTCTACCTTGGGACGCGGCGGTTCAGACACCAGCGCTGTAGCTCTTGCCGCTGCGCTCAGGGCCGACAAATGTCAGATATATACTGACGTCGACGGCGTATATACCGCCGACCCCCGCATTGTTAAGGGAGCCAAAAAGCTTGAAGAAATCACATATGATGAGATGCTTGAGCTGGCTACGCTGGGTGCGCAGGTGCTTCAGAACCGCTCAGTTGAAATGGGTAAGAAGTACGGTATACCAATAGAAGTATTGTCCAGCCTGGAGGATAAGCCGGGCACAATTGTTAAGGAGGTAGTCAAAGTGGAAAAAATGCTGATAAGGGGCGTTGCAAGAGATAATGATGTATCACGCCTATCAATAATAGGTATAAAGGACACACCAGGTATGGCATTCAAAATATTCTCTGCCCTTGCAAGAAAAAGAGTAAACGTCGATATAATACTGCAGTCAGTCGGCCGCGACGGGACAAAGGACATAACCTTTACTGTACCTAAATCTCAGAGCAAGGACGCTATAGAAGTTCTGCATGAAATGCTGCCCTCTCTCAACGCAATGAATGTTATCTGCGATGACCATGTCTCAAAGGTTTCGATAGTCGGCGCCGGCATGGAAACACACCCGGGTGTGGCATCGAAAATGTTTGAGGCATTGTATGAAGCAGACATAAATATCCAGATGATTTCGACAAGCGAGATAAAGATTTCTGTACTTATTGATATGGATGACGCCGATAAAGCTGTACAGGTTGTTCATGATGCATTTATAAAGTAAAATTTTATTCTTTAAATTCCCCGTCTTAATGGCGGGGAATTTTTTATATATAAAAATTTTATTAAATTATTCAGTGGAAGAGCTTTGAATTAAAAAATAGCTTGACGATGTCTTCGGAAAAATAGACATTTTTATTATAATATCCTACAGCTGAATTTATCATGTACTATATCTTTACAGTCTTTTATATAAAAGCATTATTTTTTATATTTAAGCAATATTCGATTTAATTTCACTGAAATCATTCTTAATTTTTTCTAAATTATTCATAAATTTAATATTATATTTTTTATTATTATGATATAATTGATATAATTTTTAAGAAATATAGAATTGTGGGTGAATAAAGTGAGAGAAAAAATATCTAAAGTATTTTTGATAATATGGCTGTGCATGCTGCCGGTGTTTATTATAGCTATGGTGCTGCTTCTTTTCTTCAATAACTATTTGCCGGATATATTAGTAACAGTTACATCATTGCATATAATGCTTGTCTATTATTGCATAATGGCGGTAATCTTTTTGTTGGCAGTCATATTTAGGCGTATGAGCACAAAGCCGGTAAAAGTATTTTTTACCATTGGTATTTTCATGTTTTTGTTTATGATCTTTTATCTGTTTTTGGCAGTCATAAGCCCAACAGCAGGCTCGCCTTTACCGTGGCAAATAACGAACGTAATCTATTTAGTGTATATTCCAATAATGTTGTTATTTTTTGCTTTGGCCATAGTTTTTAAAATAATTGATAAAAAGCAAAAATTAGAGCATTAAGAAAAAGAGTATTAAATACAAGTCTGTGTTATTTATACAATTTTAGAAATGAAGTGTACCACAAAATACAAAATTCTTAATTAATATTATTCTGTTTTACAAGGAGGTGAACTTAATGAAAGAGAAAATATCTAAAATTTCCCTTAGGACAGGTCTTTGCTTGCTGCCAATTGTGGTCGCTTTACCCACTGCTATGATGTTTGGCTCAAGTTTTATTCCAGGTGGTATGATTACTTATAG
>CAJFJP010000139.1 GCA_904384255.1 Candidatus Timburyella stercoris | reverse complement strand
AATAATGTTACCTACTGATATTATTATATCAAGTTGTAACAAAATTGCAACCTTTTTGTAACCGATTTGTCACTATATCTATTCAGAAGTAAATGTTTTGTGCAATATTTATAATTATTCTGGGTATTTTAGCCTGTCTATATCCCAATTTTTCACAATGCTGTAATACCTGGCCGCTTCTTCCTTGGCTTTTTCAAGATTATGCTCTCGGTAATTTCCGCACTCCTTTTCCGTCGCACCTGGAATTTCACCGCTGTAATCGGCTATAAATTTAATCGTTTCCTTTACAAGAGCTATAACCTCGTCCCTGTTCATTCCACTGACTATAAAATAAAATCCTGTCCGGCAGCCCATTGGCCCAAAATATATTATTTTGTCTGTATATTCAGAATTGCGGACATATGTCGCAAAAAGATGCTCTATTGTGTGTATTGCATCGTAATCCATATAATTGCCGCTGTTCGGAAGACGTGTGCGCAAATCATATGTCACTGTATCTCCATCTGTGCGTGATATGTATATTCCCGGCATCAGCTTTGTATGATCTATCTCAAAGCTCTTTATTCTTTTCATCTCTTTCTCTCCTTTTTAATATATTTCTCATAATTATAAAATGATGTACTGCAATATTAAGCCATAAAATTTATGTTATTGCTACTGATTTGCAGTTATACCCCGGTTAAAAGTAATATTGTCGGTTATGCTGCCGTCAAAGCGGCCGCCTTTATACTCAATAAACTTTAATATAAGATTTACAGCGTCGCTGACAGCCCTGTCAAGCACCTCATAAAAATTATCATTATATGATCTGCCCACTTTATCAAACGGATTTTTCCAACTCTCTTTTGATAAGTTCATGTAATCCATCATGCCGTCGCTCTCCTCCCCTTCTATCAGCGACGAAAGCACTGGACCTGTATGCAGGATTTTCTCAAGAAAAAGTACAAACCTCTTTTTTACTCCGTGATCAATCATTGTTTTCGTGTTGCGATGCATATCATAAAAGGCCTGTTCAATTTTTTCCGTTTTTATCTTCCGTTTGGGCATAATGGCCGAAAGCGCGGCATTAAGCAGCTCAGATTGCCGTTTTATAATATTATTATCTGTAGATAAAACATTGTCTATATTTACATCAGCCGGGCGCAACGATTTTGCATCTTTAAGTATTATAATATCTATATTATGCTCTATAAGATTATGTATATAGGAATGGTTGTATTTTATCTTTTCCTTTTCGGCATACTTCTCCTGCATTGCATATACATACGGATGCGCCGTCCTGTCGAGTGCGTAGTGGCATAAAAAGCCATATGCATATGATACCACGTCGCTGTATTCATCCCGGCAAAGCTCAGCCATTGTGCTAATTAGCCGCTCAGGTCCGGATTTATGCAGCATAGAACCTACCCGTCTCAAGCTCTTGCCGAGCTGATACGGCATCGCCCTGTGAAAATACATAATATCAGGACCTTGTGCACCCCACAGCACCATTTTTACATCTGTATTTATCCCACGTTTGTCCAGTGCCTTTATCACTGCCTCAGCGTGGATATAATGAGTCATTGCGGCCGGCAAAATATTACCTCCAAAATAATTTACAGAGTGTACATTTCCCTTAATATACTTGTTATCTCCGCTAAAGAATCACATATCGCGTCAGGATGATAATTTCCCTTTTTAACATCCTCCTCGCTGCTTTCGCCTGTCAGCACAAGTATGGAATGTGCATCCGTTCCGTCAGCTATGGCTATATCGGTATAAAGCCTGTCACCTATAAAGGTTATACTTTCCTCTTTAAAGCCGGTGCGCTGCTTGACATATTCCAAAGTATGCCGCGACGGCTTGCCGAAAAACTCCGGCATTACGCCGGTCGATTTTTCTATAAGCGCCGCCATAGAACCGCAGTCAGGTATAAATCCGCCGTCTGTCGGGCAGTTTAGGTCAGGGTTAACGCCTAGTATTGGCTTGCCGGCCCTGACTATGTCACAGGCAATGCACAGCTTTTCATATGTAAGCGTAGTGTCAAAGCCCAATACCGCCATATCGGCCTCGCGGCTGTCAAGCACCGTTATTCCTGCCACCTTAAAGTCGTCTATTAGATATTTTGTACCCACAATATACACGCTTTTCCCTGCGTAGTTTTTTAGCATGTACTGAATTATTACCTGATTTGAAATGAGCATCTTATCAGGCGTTACACTAATATTCATATTGCTGAGCTTGTTTATATATGCCTCTGCGTTTTTTGATGAATTATTGGTATAAAATACATAGGTCTTTCCGCAGCGCTCGACGGTGCTTAAAAACTCTTTAGTGAAATCAAACAGCCTGTCGCCTAAATATATAGTCCCATCCATATCAAGGACAAAACACTCTGTGTCCTTTATTATATCATTTTTTGTCGGCAATTTGAACAACTCCCTCTAACTTCCAGCTTTTTTATTTACTGTCTATGTTATTTTCTATAAAAGCCATCACGGACCATTTGGACAAAATCTAAATTTAATCTCAAATTAAAACGCATGAAAAAGTACCGCATTTTATAAAATAATATTAAAAAGGCTTACCGGTGAAATCAGCCTTAGTAAGGCTTTATATACGGCCAAAATCATCAGCAAGCCAAATTTTATAAATTTTTATTTGATATATTACGCCATTTTCAGAGGTAGAGCGGCTTATATTTCTACATCAGAATATTACAGTCCGAGTTCTCTTTTTATATCATCAACACGGTCGAGACGCTCCCATGTAAACTCTTCACAGTCGCGGCCAAAGTGACCGTAGTTAGATGTCTTGCGGTATATCGGTCGGCGTAAATCAAGATTTTTTATTATTGCTGCCGGACGTAAATCAAACAGCTTTTTCACCATATCGCTGAGCTTTTCGTCGCTGACAGTGCCGGTACCAAATGTATCCACATTTACAGATACCGGGTTAGCAACGCCTATTGCATATGCAAGCTGTATTTCGCATCTCTCAGCCGCGCCGGCCGCCACTATATTCTTTGCAATATGGCGAGCGGCATATGCCGCTGAGCGGTCAACCTTTGTCGGATCCTTGCCGGAGAATGCACCGCCGCCGTGCCTTGCATATCCGCCGTATGTATCTACTATTATCTTGCGGCCGGTAAGCCCGGTATCGCCCTTAGGTCCGCCGGTTACAAACCTGCCTGTCGGATTTACAAATATTTTGGTATCCTTATCCATAAGCTCGCTTGGCATAACCGGATTTATGACATGCTCTATTATATCGCGGCGTATTGTCTCCAGCGAAGCGTCCTCATCATGCTGCGCAGATACTACAACAGCTTCTATGCGCACAGGACGGTCGTCCTCATACTCTACCGTCACCTGCGTCTTGCCGTCGGGACGCAGATATTTCAATGTGCCATTGCGGCGTACTGCTGTGAGCCGCTCCGCCAGACGATGAGAAAGGTGTATCGGCAGCGGCATATATGCGTCCGTCTCACTGCAGGCGTATCCAAACATCATGCCTTGGTCTCCAGCACCGTTTTCAAAGTCAGAGCCTGTCTCGCCTTCCTTAGCCTCAAGAGATTTGTCAACGCCCATTGCTATATCCGGCGATTGCTCGTCTATGGCCGTTACCACCGCGCAGCTGTTGCCGTCAAATCCTATGTCTGAGCTGTCATAGCCAATATCCAACACCACTCTGCGTACTATTTTGGGTATGTCTACATAGCAGCTTGTAGATATTTCGCCCATTACATTTATTATTCCCGTCGTGCAGAAGGTCTCACATGCTACGCGCGCCGCCGGGTCTTTTGAAAGTATATCGTCCAAAATTGCATCCGATATCTGATCGCACACTTTGTCAGGATGCCCTTCGGTAACCGACTCTGATGTAAATAGTTTTCTCACTTGAATTCCTCCCATTATATATTTGTGATTTTACACATTGTTTTACAAAATGTTGCTATGCATCAATAAGTAAAGCGGATTTAATACAGTTTTAACAATCAGCCGGCTT
>CAJFJP010000138.1 GCA_904384255.1 Candidatus Timburyella stercoris | reverse complement strand
CCTCATTTCTGGGGTTATCAGAGGTTATTATGAGAAAATCCGAGTTTTCAGCCGCCGTTTTGGCCATTTTAGGACGTTTTCCCTTATCCCTGTTTCCGCCGCAGCCAAACAGCGTGACAAGCCTTCCGGATTTTATGCTGCAGAGGGCTTTGCATACATTTTCCAATGCGTCGGGAGTGTGCGCATAATCTATTATTACCGTAAAATCGCGGCCTGTAGGCACTATTTCCATACGTCCCTTTACGCCGCCTATCTGAGATATTGATTTCGCCACATTTTCCGCAGGTATTCCGGCTATATATGCGCTTGCCGCCGCCGCCAAGGAATTATATACTGAAAATCTGCCTGGCAGATTGGCCGCAATATGCTTTGATTTTCCATCATATATAAGATCATAGCTTACGCCGTCAGCTCTTATCTCTACATTCTCAGCTTTAAAATCGGCCGCCGCATTATTTAAAGAATATGTTTGTACATTGCACTTTATTCCACTGATAAGCTCATCGGCCTTCGGGTCGTCTTTATTTATTATAGCGGTATCACACATAGAAAAAAGCATTTTTTTGGCGGCAAAATAATTTTCTAATGTTCCGTGATAGTCCAAATGGTCCTGCGTAAAGTTGGTAAAAATTGCCTGAGCAAATTTAAGCCCGTAAACTCTCTGCTGGTCAAGGGCTTGAGATGAGACCTCCATAACTGCATATTCGCAGCCAGATTTAAGCATCAGCGAAAACAGAGAATTAAGCTCATATGGGTCTGGCGTGGTATATTTAGCCGGCAGCACCCTGTCGCCTATCATGTTTTGAATAGTGCCTATAAGTCCGCTCTTTTTGCCCGATTTTTCAAGTATCTGCTTAATGAGAAAGGTTACCGTAGTTTTACCGTTTGTGCCGGTTACGCCTATAAGCTTCAGCTTATCCGCCGGACGTCCAAAATAGTTCGCGCACATTTCAGCATATGCCTTTCTTGTGTCCTCAACTATTATCTGAGAGGCCATACCGGTATCATGCTCGGCAACTATTACAGCAGCGCCCATATCTGCCGCCTGGCGCGCAAATTCATGTCCGTCTGACGTGCGCCCCTTTATGCATACAAATACGTTTCCCGGCTTTACGTTTCGAGAATCTGAGGTTACTCCCGTTATTTCTTTTTGCGACAACTCTCCCGCTTTAATTATATCGCCTAATTTCATGCTGCTTTGCCCCTTTTGATATACTGCAAATATTGTCCGCTGCGGCTGGTATTAGCTCTTTATGTAGACTTAATTAAAACCGTAATTTTATAAAATCAATGCCGATTTTCCTGCCGCATACGAATATGCTGTTTTTATAATTCAACGCTGATAAAAATACCTCGACAAGCTTTTTTCAACAGATGCCGGATGTCGGCGCTGATAAATTCTCTGCCAAACTGCATATTAATCGCTTGAGTCGTTGTGGCGGAAGTAAACGGTAATTGTGGTGCCCGCCTCTACCTTCGTGCCGGACTCAACGCTCTGCTGATAAGCCAAAAGCTGACTGCCGGATACCCCGGTGCCGCTGTATTTAACGTTTATCTTCGCCTTTGCCGCCGCGTTGTTCACCTGTGCGGGAGTCATGTTTATGAAGTTTGGCACCTCTGTCATGCTCTGCTCAAGCGGGTCACCGGTATATATTACAACTGTGCCGCCTTTTGAAATTGACTGCTGTGCGGCCGGCACCTGTTTCTGCACCGTATCTCCGTCGCCTATGACGGTAACATTAAGTTCAGCAGCTTTTATCGCATTTTTAGCCTCTGTTACCGATTTACCCTGTACGTCCGGCACCTTTATGTCCATCTCAGCCAGCTCTTCTTCAGTATAAACTGCCTCAACATCCATGTACGGCAGCACTTCTTCAAATATCTGACCGACAACCGGAGCCGCAATCGCACTGCCGTAATAGTTTGCCACGTTTGCCTCATCCAGCAGAACTATTATAGCTATTTCCGGATCATCAGCCGGCGCAATGCCGCAGAATGACGATATATACTTAGTAATAGAACCGTCTTCATTTTTAAGATTCTGCTTCTGGGACGTACCCGTCTTTCCGCCTACGCGGTAGCCCGCAACATAGGCATTCTTTCCGGAGCCATTTGTAACTACATTTTCAAGCAATTCTCGCATAAACAAAGATGTTTCTTCCGATATAACCTGCCGTTTTACCTCCGGCTCTATATTCTCAACAACATTCCCGTCGGAATCGATAATCTGCTTTACCACATGCGGCTGAACAAGATACCCGCCGTTTACTGCTGCCGCAATCGCCGTGATAAGCTGTATTGGTGTGAGGTTTATGGTTTGGCCGAATGACTCTGACGCAAGTTCAACCGGACCCATCTGCTCGGCGGTGTAATATATAGACATTTCTTCGCCCGGAAGGTCTATGCCTGTTTTCTCTGTCAGGCCGTAAGCTTTAAAATATTTGAAAAAAGTTTCCGCGCCAAGTCCCTGACCCATTAAGATAAATGCCGGGTTGCAGGAGTTTTGGAAAACCTCCATTAAGTTCTGATGTCCGTGGCCGCTTCTCTTATGGCACTTAAATATGGTATCGGCAATTTTTATGCTGCCGGAGCAATCAAAAGTAGAATTGGCGTTTACCACGCCCTCTTCAATGGCGGCAGAGCCTGTTACAATCTTAAACACCGAGCCGGGATAATAAACCTCTGTTATGGCTTTGTTTCTCCACTGCTTATACTGCGCCTCGGATATCGCCTTGCTTTTTTCCTCGCCTGTGAGGGTTTCAATGCGCGCCGCTTCCGCCGTATCATATATTGTAAAGGGATCGTTTGGGTTAAAGTCCGGTTTGGTGGCCATTGCGAGTATCTCGCCGGTATTGACGTTCATGGCAATAGCACAGCCGCGCTGCTGAACATTATTGTCAATTACCGCTTTAGACAGTGCGTTTTCCACATAGTACTGTATCGTCGAATCAATAGTGAGTACTAAGGAGTTGCCTTCCTGCGCTTCAATAATCTTCTGGTATGTAAACGGCATATCCTCGCCCTTAGCATTTTTTGAGGCGATAATGCGGCCGCTTACACCCTGAAGCACGCTGTCGTACTGACTCTCAAGTCCGTATAGGCCCTGATTTTCCGAGCCGACAAATCCCAGCACGGCCGATGCGAGATTATCGTTTGGATAATATCTCTTGGTAGTTTCGCTTATTCCTATCGTTGAGCCCAAGCCATGCTCGGAAATATATGCGCGCACCTCATCAGTCTGCGGTTTTTCCACCTGCCGCTTTATAATCTCGTACTGATTATTTTTAAGGGTTTTTTCGCGTATTGTCTCGGCGTCTATTCCAAGTATTTCAGAAAGTCCGTTTACAACTAAATCGCGTTCTTCATCGTTTGCAATATCGTTTGGGGAAATATATATGGTCCAGGCGGTGCTCGATGTGGCAAGATAATTCATGTTTCTGTCGTAAATTGCACCGCGCTTCGGCTCTATGGTTATGTCCTTAAGCTGCTGTGAAAGCGCTTTTGCCTGATATTCTTCGGCATCCACCACCATAAGCCCGAAAAGGCGTATTCCTACTGTGCCGAACGCTACAACGCACACGGCAATCATTATGGCTAATATTCTTTTCCACATTTCCTTTGTAGGACCCTTTGCCATTTTATTACCACCCTTGTAAATTTACATTTAATATTATCATTAAATTCTATTTATGACACTGGAAAATAATTACACTTATATACTCCAACACGAGAGCCAAAACTTCTGTGTTTTAACTCTCGTGTTATATTTTTATTTTAAAGCATTAAAGGCTATTATAATTAATCGCTGTCAGCCGTCTGTATTTCTCCCGCAGTGTCAGCAGTGTCAGCGGCATCAGTATTGTCGTTCGACTCGACCGTTTCGCCGCCGTTTACCCTCACATAATTTACCTGCGCTGCGTCGACCTTCTGCATACCAAGCGCCGTCGCCTGCTCTTCAATATTTGCTATTGACATTTTGTTTTCAAGTTCCATTCTCAGGCGGTTTTCCTCGCTTTTAAGAAGCTCTGCCTGAGACTTAAGCTCGCCTAATTCGCGGCTTGCATCTGTGACCTCTATTCTTAGATATATCATAGCGCATA
>CAJFJP010000137.1 GCA_904384255.1 Candidatus Timburyella stercoris | reverse complement strand
GCCGCGCATAATATATGATAAGCTTTACTATTCCGGCTATGGCCGTCGGCACGCTTAACAAGCACAAAAATTCATATATGCTGATGCTGACCACTCCTTAATCGGATTTTATCCGGCATATTCCGTATATAGCTGTTACATTATATACGCTGTAAATTGTCTGAGCCGGGTTGCCGAGAACAGTCGTGACTTTTACATTTTGATTGTCGCCGAGGAGCTTTCCATCAGTTCCTATATCTGCCGCAAACATATATGTGTCAAACGCCTCCGGCACAGATATGCTTACACTTCCTGCGACTGATTTTGCCTCCGGCAGCACGGGTATCAGAATATCGGGCCCGCTGCTTGGCTTTACAGCAATAAACTGAAAGTTATATATTGACTCCGATAACTGTGCAAAGTTTCCGCCGGTTAATGTGCCGGAAAACAGAACGGTCACACCTTCTCCCATTATAGGTATTTGCAGATTGCCAGCATTTCCGCCGATGAAGAGCTCATCGGTGTCGTCAGCAAGTCCGAATTCGCCGGGGGCAAGCAGCGGCAGGCTGTTTTTGTCACCGCGTTTAATTTGTATTTTTGCCATTTTTTACCTCCAATTATTCAAATGTCCCGCCGTCAACGACAGCAAGCTTAATTGTTCCGTCGGTATCTATTGTGAAGGCATCGGAGATTTTTATATGTCCGAGCTGAGATGCGGAAGCAACTGTGCTGACATGCGACGACGGCGCTGCTCCTATCTGCGCAGCGGTAGTGCCGTGTGGGTTCCCGCTTGTGATTTGACTGTGATCATATGCTGCCTGCCCCTTGTCTCCGTAATATGCTGTTGAAGCTGTAGTGCCGAGGGCAAGCGACGGACTTATTTCCACATATGCACTGCCCGACCAGCGGTATGTGAGATTGGTGTCCTCTGCAACGTATATTTTCCCGTCCTCGCCGGTTTGAGGAAAAGCCTCTCGGCTTTCATACTCAACAACATCATCCACATAGCTCGGCAGCTGCGACGACGGCACCTTTCCATCGTCTCCGAGAGAAGCTACGCCGCTGGCTGAGCCCTTCTGCGACACTGGTATCGCTCCGACATCATCGGCCGATAAGGTCACATTACTGCTTAGCGGCTTGCCGTTTATGGTGGTGCCTACGGCGACGTATGTTCCGGCAAGGTCCGGGATTATAGAGGCGAGTAATTTGCCGTTGGACTGAAGCTCTGCAACATTTCCGGCCGCTGTGCCGGCGTCTTTAGCGGCGGCGGTTCCGGTGCCTGTAATTTTGCTTAGCGGTATACTTGGTAAATCGGATATTTCAATAGAAGAGCCAGAGATAACGCGGCCTTTGGCGTCAACGGTTATCTTGGTGTAAGTGCCTGTTGTTAGACCCGCCATATCTGCAAGCGTCAGCACTAAATTGACATTCTGCGTGCCGTCAAAAGATACGGCAGGAGCTGAAGCGTCGCCGCTTATTGAAAAATCCCGCGCGTTTTTGAGCGCAGCGGCGGTGTCCGCCGTACCGCCTGACGGATTAACGTGTACATTTCCGGAAGCCGTGCCGATATATACGTTTCCGGTGTCGAGGGCGACGGCCATTTCACCCTGTGCGAGAGACAGCCGGCTGACTGCCTCCTGAAGTCCTCTTTTTATCTGTATAATTGCCATTTACATTTTCTCCTTTAGCTTTCGTTTCCATCGATTATGAGGTTTTGATGTGCCTGCGGGCTTGCAATATGCTCTTCAAGTGAAGATGATGTATCGGCACTTTGCGTATTATTACCGTCAGCTTTCATATTTTTGTGCGCTGCTGAATCATTGTTGTGTATCATTACCGGGTCGGACACCCATACACCGCAGTCAATGTCCGGAACTTCTTGTGAATTTAGTTTTCCACTGCTGTCAAGATTTGCCTTTTGCCCGACGTTTTCGACAAGAGAATTATAGTCATATGCAGTAAAATTTCTTGCGATTATGGTACCGGACGGCCACGCTTTTGCAGCACCTTCAACTCCGCGCGTTACACCTGTAAGCTGATTCCCGCTCTTAGCGGTGTAAATGATTGTTTCTGCATTGTCAGAGCTGCCTATCACCGCTATGTTTGGCGCTGTTGGCAGTATGTCGGCATCGCTGAGCGTTATGCTCGTGGCTTCGGCTGTTATGCTGTCCGACAGCATGGCTGCAGGCGAATTTGCCTGCGCTGGATATATTTCTTTCATTTTTTTTGCCCCTTTTTTGTTTTTGTATATATAAAAAAGAGACACTTTCGTGTCTCTTTACTAAGCTGTATTTTATTGATTGATTTATTTATTCTTAAGCTTTATCCTTAGCATTTTAGAAGTGGACTGCGAGCTATGAGTTATGGCGGCCAATGATTGAATTATGTGATATATGCTATTATATAAAATATATATCACAAACGCTGCAATTATATATACTATAATGCTTTCAAAAAAAGGCAATATAGTGAAGTCTCTAGAAAGTTTATTCTCATTTACGCAGGATATTATCGACATGATAAAGCCTAATATAATGATAATGGCGAGCAAAATTGGACCCAATGATGTTTTGATTTTTATTGCCCATGCCTGCAAAGATTTTACTGTCTCTGAAGGTGTATTGCAATCTTCTATATTATCGCTTGAAGCTTTAATTTCATTTGCAATATTATGTTCACTTTTAAAGTCTGATATGTACGGTAATATCGCTTCGTATTCTTCATCCGTCAGATCTAATGGAGTTTTTACAACATAAACGGTCTTATTTGTATTGGGATTGGGATCATAACTAACCTCTGCTCCGTCAATATATGTATCGGAATATTGCTTGTAGTAAAGGCCTGCCCTTAGCGCCGCATCTCTTTTCTTTTGAGCGAGCTCCTCCGCTTCTTTCTTTTCCTTTTCCGCTTTCTTCATGTCGATAAACTTCTTTACATTTTCATCCATAATATTACTCCTCTCAGATTTTTATTATTTTAGCTCTTATGGAACGTAGAAATAAGTAACTTTGCCGTTGCTGTCTTTATTGAGGTAGGGAATAATATTTAATGCTTCTGCACCTTGCGATGTACCTGCGACGGTATTGCCGTCAACTTTGACTATAAATCCGGAATAGCTTTTATTTGCTTCGTATATTCCATAGTCTAAGTCGTGCTCGTGGTCTGGTATGTTATGCACATGCGGTTCTATTACTATATTAAACCTGTCTTCATTATATCATCCAAATTAAAAAAACCTTTTGATTTCCTTTATAATAAATAATCCTTACTTCTTTTCCTGTATCCATATTTATATAAAGAGAAGGGTAATTAACTGTAAGTTCTTTTTTTATGTTTTCTTTATCAGGATGATTTTCGATATCTCGTGTCCATGACAATGTATATACAATGTTTCCGTTTTCTTTAAAAAGATATTTATATGAATGCGCCTCGTATTGACCCCAAAATCCAAGCGTATATTTCTTTAATTTTTCATTATCAATGCTTATATACTCATCGTTATTAAATATTAATGTTGTATCGTCTTTTAGATAAACTAATGGTGAAGAATTTGAATTTTCGCTGTTTAAATTAGAATCAGAACTAACATTTTGATTAATTTGACTTTGAAGAGCAGAAACTTGTGACTGTAGATCATTATAAGAAAACTTTAACTATCAAGTATATTTCGTAAATCTTCTAAACATATAAAATAATAATTATTACCGTTTATCCTTCTTTCAGTTAATCCTATTTTTGGCCTATTTTCTTGATCATTTAAATCTATCTTTATATTGTTAATGCCCTTAACATTATGAACATTTAATTTTCTGTATTCCACATAAAAATTAGGAAGAGAATTATTATTTGAGTAGTATGGCACTGTTAAAGTTATAGTTCTATTATTGGTTAATTTTATATCAATAAATGCTAAACTATCTTTTACGGGTATTTCTATTAACTCTGGGCATTTTGTAGAACCGGCAGTTACTAACATTTCCCCGTCAAGTTCAAATTCATAATACATTGTATCGACAATTTCGTTATTTGGATTAGAATCAGAACTAACATTTTGATTAATTTGGCTTTGAAGAGCAGAAACTTGTGACTGTAAATCACTTATTAATGAACTTAAATTATCATTTGATGTATTGTGAGTATCTTTCACA
>CAJFJP010000136.1 GCA_904384255.1 Candidatus Timburyella stercoris | reverse complement strand
AATAACAGAGATGGGGGATAAACACCCTATATCAGGAACTGATAATGTTAATAGGATTGACGGATTTGAAGTGCGAGAGGATATCATAACCGACTTAATGGATGAAGACGTCTCACGCTACGAGACTAAAGATGTTCATGATTTAAGTCTAGATATAGGTAATATACTTTTAGCAGCAAGAGAATGTGCAGACGACATAATAAAAGAAGCTGAAGATAAATCCAAAGAGATGAAAATTAGCGCTCTTAAAAGCTCTGAAGATCTTATACAGACGCTTAATAAGACGCAGATTTATATTAAATCGCTGAGTGATGACATAAATGAGGCTATAGGAAAATTTGAAGCGGAATAGAATAGCAAACAGGTGGGAATATGGCGGACATAATAATTAAAGCAGATGAGCTTAGGAGCCGTGCAGGTGAGCTTAAAGCAGGTGACAGCATAAAGCTTACCGGCACGGTTTATACATCAAGGGATGCGGCACATAAGCGCATTAAGGCGCTGATAGAAAGCGGAGGGAAGCTTCCATTTGAGCTGAAAGGCGCAGTGATATACTATGCGGGACCTACACAGGCAAAGCCCGGCATGGTAATCGGGAGCTGCGGCCCTACAACATCCGGAAGGATGGATCCATATGCGCCGCTGCTTATGGATAATGGCCTGACAGGGATGATAGGCAAGGGCGACCGCTCGCCTGCGGTTTATGATGCTATAAAGCGGAATAAAGGAGTATATCTCTGTGCAATAGGCGGTGCAGGCGCACTATATGCCGGTGCGGTAGAGAGCTGCGAAGTAATAGCATTTGAGGATTTGGGCTGTGAATCGGTTAAAAGGCTGTTTGTAAGAGATTTTCCGCTGATAGTAGGAATAGATTCAAATGGCGGCTCGATATTTAAATAATTATTTACAGCTTGTATTGTATATATCAGCTTGTGCTGTTATAATAGCTTTGTACATAAAAGGGTGGGATTATATGTCCTAACCGTTAAAAATATTATTATGTATAAGCATAATATTAATTTTAGGAGTGATATATCATGGTAGTAAAGGTTTACAAAACAGCGGAGGAAATAGGGAAGGCGGCTGCGGCAATGTATGCGGCACAGGTTATAAAAAAGCCGGACAGCGTACTTGGCTTTGCCACCGGCTCAACGCCTATTCCAACATATAAAAGCATTATAGAGCTTTATAATGAGGGTGTAATTGATTTTAGTCAGGTTACGACATTTAATCTTGACGAATATTCCGGCCTTGACGGCACACACGACCAGAGCTACAGATATTTTATGATGCAGAATCTTTTTAATCATATAAATGTAAGAAAAGATGCTATCAATATTATAAATGGCAACTCCGGCGACGACGAGAAGGCCTGCAAGGAATATGAAGAGCGCATAAACAAGGCAGGCGGAATTGATTTGCAGATTTTAGGCATAGGCAACAACGGCCACATAGCTTTTAACGAGCCGGCAGACTATTTCCCTAACGAGACACATACAGTAAAATTGACAGAAAGCACAATAGAAGCAAATAAGCGCTTTTTCAACAGTGCCGACGAGGTTCCGAAATATGCACTTACAATGGGCATAGGCTCTATTATGAGAGCAAGGTCAATTATTCTTATAGCAACAGGTTCAGCTAAGGCACAGGCTATTTATGACAGCGTAAAGGGAAATATTACTCCAAATTGCCCGGCGTCTGTGCTGCAGCTTCACAACGACGTAACATTCTTGGTAGACGAAGCAGCGGCTGCAAAGCTGTAAGACTTGGACAAGGAAAAATATAAAATAAATACGTGAAAGGATGTAATCCTAAATGCAGCATACACTATACGGAGACGGAGTGCATGACGATACCGCCGCCATACAGGAAATGATAGATGCAAGTAACAACGAGTTGACACTTGAAGCGCCGAAAGTATGTTATCTTATTTCCAAGGCGCTGGAGTTGCCATCGAATTTCAAGCTGGTACTGCCGCGCTTTGCTGAGATTAAGCTTGCCGATAATTCTAACTGTCTGATGCTTAGGAATAAGGCATATAATAAATCCGGCAAAATGATAGAGACATGCTTTCCGGATCATACCGGCGGTATGCACGTCCGCAACAACGATGAGTTTGACATAAACGAAAATATCGAGGTAATGGGCGGAATATGGAATTACAACAATATGGGGCAGAGAAAGAACCCTATTCACTATGACCACGATGATTTGCCCTATTATACAGGAACAGCATTTTTCTTTTTTGGCGTACGCAATTTGCGGGTGTCAAATCTGACTATAAAAGATCCTGTAACATATGCTGCAACTTTCGATACCATATCCTATTTCACTTTTGAGAATATTACATTTGATTTTAATTATGGCAATCCGCGTCCGGCAAATATGGATGGCATACATCTTAACGGCAACTGTCACTATGGCGTATTCCGCAATCTTAAGGGCACATGCTACGACGACCTTATTGCCCTTAATGCTGACGAGGGTTCCGATGGTCCTATAACAAATATAGAGATTGACGGCCTCTTTGCAGAGGACTGCCACAGCGCTGTAAGAATGCTTACTGTAAAGCATCCGTTTCAAAATGTACATATAAGCAATGTATACGGCACATATTATCAGTATTGCATAGCGCTGTCGAAGTGCTATGCAGGTGATGCATTAGGACATTATGACGGAATATCGATTGACCACATCTATGCCTCAAAAGCTGACAGGAAAACGATTTACGGAAAAGACGGCAGCTATGTTTTTGCAATTATATGGGTGGAGCCGTATATAAATGTTAAGAGCTTGAGTATAAGTGAGCTTTATCGAAAGGAGTATAACACTCCTATTGAGACAATATATATAGGCGACGATGCAAATGTTGATTTGCTTACGGTTGATAGGATTTCATTCGAAAATCATACCGGCACGCCGACGCCTCTTATTGTCAATAAGGGAAAAATAAAGAAATTTGTGCTTGGCCTGACAGACACTCGAGGCGACGAGGTGCTTGACAATAGAGGCACAATAGATAATCGGATTAATATTCAATAAATAAAAACGAAATTGCAAAAAGGCCGTCCTTTTGGGCGGCCCTCATAAAACAGCAAAAGATTGTTTTCGGGAAACGGCGTAGCTTCGGCTATGCCGTTTCTCCGTTTTGCAGACCATTTAACAAAGATACGGGGAGTATTCCCACAAGGTCATAGGAAATGTCAATCTGTTGTTCCCTATATTCCTTTGACTTGTCCGGCGCGATTGTTTCAGACTTCCAGTGATAGGGATTATCCGTCGGCGCGTTCCTCGTCGCCCGCCTGTCTGCTGAAAATGGATTGTCGGCGTTATAACTTTATCCTCTTTCAGAATACGGGCAATCTGCGACGGCCCGTAACCGTCCAAGCAGATGGCGAATATCCGCTTGACTACCTCGGTGGCTTCGGGGTCGATAATCCACCGCTTTTTGTTTTCCGGGTCTTTCATGTAGCCGTATGGCGGGTTGGTGCATAGGTGTTCCCCCCGCTTCGCCTTTAGACTTCATCACAGCGCGTATCTTCTTGCTTGTGTCTTTCGCATACCATTCGTTGATGATATTGAGAAATGGGGGTAAAGTCGCTGTCCTGCTGGTTTGCGCTGTCTATGCCATTGTCAATGAAAAAAGTTGGATTTGGAAAACCATTCTCCTCTACGTACTTCAAAAGGACTTTCTTCTGAGATGAGATTTGTCAAGGGCCTTTCTGCGAAAAGTTGCAACCTTTTAATAAACAGGCACAGAGCCTATCTCCACAGCATAATATGGATATAGGCTCTTTTATAGTTATTGGGAAATAAAATGCTTGAT
This sequence comes from Candidatus Timburyella stercoris, assembly GCA_904384255.1. Classification (GTDB taxonomy): domain Bacteria; phylum Bacillota; class Clostridia; order Oscillospirales; family Acutalibacteraceae; genus Timburyella; species Timburyella stercoris. The sequence goes on along the minus strand of CAJFJP010000136.1, from coordinate 308 downwards.
TTCGCCATTAAGATTGTGAATTTCCATTTTGAAAGACTCTGGATAGATGGTCACATTTTAGATTTCTTTAATGTCCATCCAACCAATAACCACATTACAATTATCTTTGTGTGAAACGAACTCGCCGTTATCGGGGATCTTACAGCCATCACATTCTTCAATCATATAGTAAATGCGATGTTATGTGCCAACTTGCTGTTTCATTTTCGAAAGCATTCCTCGCTCCACAACAAGCGTTTTACTTTGATGTCCACTCCGGTTTCTTCTTTATACTCACGGACAAGTCCTGCTTCCAAAGTTTCTCCAAT
>CAJFJP010000135.1 GCA_904384255.1 Candidatus Timburyella stercoris | reverse complement strand
CTATGTTGGATATTATCACTGTGTCCTGCTGCGACAGCCAATCAAGCTCATCGGCTATAAGCGCGTCAACACCCGGATTTTGCAGCCCTATGCTGTTTAATATACCGGCCGGCGTCTCGGCTATTCTCGGTGGTTCGTTGCCCATGCGCGGAGCTATTGTTGTGCCCTTAAGACTTATCCCGCCCAGCTTGCTTAATGGGTAAAATTCATTGTATTCCCTGCCAAAACCATATGATCCGGAAGCCGTTATAACCGGATTTTTAAATTCCACACCTGCTATTTTTACTGAAAGCCTGCTCATTACCACACCACCTTTGAAGCATTAAATACCGGACCATGCGTACATACTTTTGAATATATCTCTTCACCGGCAAGCTTTGTCTTGCAAACGCATGCAAGACAGGCTCCTACCCCACAGCCCATGCGCTGTTCCATAGATACAAAGGTAGTTATGCCATGCTTTTCTCCGACTGACGCCACTGCTTTAAGCATTGGTGTAGGACCGCAGGCTATAATTACGTCTATGCCGCCTTTGGCTATTTCTGACTCAAGAGGAACAGTTACAAGCCCATGCTCGCCGTAGCTGCCGTCATCGGTGGTTACTACTGTATTGCACACAGCTTTATAGTCCTCTTCTAATATAACAGCGGATTTATTCCTAAAACCCAGCACCGCGGTGCAGGAGCGCTCGCTGTTGTCAGCAAGGTACTGCTTTGCTGCGCCCAGCAGCGGAGGGGTTCCTATTCCTCCGCCAACCACCGCCATTCGGCGCGATTTTGCCGGAATGTTAAAACCGTTGCCAAGTGGTCCCAAAAGATTTATACTATCTCCAGCACATAAGCGTGATATCCATTCGGTGCCTTCCCCACGCACCTGATACACCATGCGTATGTTTCCGCTCTCTTTATCTATTTCACATATCGAAATGGGTCGGCGCAGCGGCTTATCAGAGCAAAGTATATTTATGAACTGCCCCGTCCGCGCTTTTTCAGTAATAGACGGACAATTTACCATCAAATCGTAAAAGCCCGACTGTATCTCGCTGTTTTTAAGTATTTTAAAATCGTCCTGTATATATTTCATTTACATTTCCTCCACATGCAACATTATGTAAAGCAGATAACTTCTAATTTTATAAAGCCACGTATCCGGAACAAGTGCATTCCCTTTTGATATTTGTATGTACGTAAAAGTATACTTCTCATCAGCAGCGCGGCAAAGCAATAATGCACGACTATAATTTGAATTGGCATCGATATACCACCAACAGATTCGCCGTCAGTCTGCCAAAAGCTCTTTATATAATATATTTAAACTATTATGCTATAGGTCTCTCCATTATTTTGCAGACCATTAATAATAAAATTTATGTAAACTTTATCATCCATTATGTCTTCAAAAATATGATCGGTTTTAACCTTTCATACTGCAAAATTTGTGTATTTCTACTGTTCACCTATATCCGCCGCCATTTATAAGCAATTTCCGCTTTTTAATCTGCCGCTGATATTTTGCCGTTTCTGGTATAAAGCTCCAGCTGCTTTGCTGTCAGCTGAAAAAATTAACCGCACATCCTTTGTCTTATAAACAAAACCACATAAAATAATACTCTGCGGTTAATTGCATGCATATAATGTTTGTCGTCAAAGGCGTAATGCCTCAATATATTCCGCGCTATATAGTTCTTAATTATTTTAGTCCAATCATAGAGGTAATCTCGTCGCGCATGCGTATTGCCTCGGCTCTGGCAGCCTGAGCGAACTCCTCCTCCGGCCGGCCCTGCTTTTTATACGCATACATAATGCCTCTTGACGAATTGACAATGGCGCCGAGTCCGTTTTCGTCAAATCCGCCGGCAACGTCTGCCGCACCGCCGCCCTGCGCGCCGTAGCCAGGCACAAGGAAAAATGTGTGCGGCAGTCTTTTGCGCATATCGCTGAGCTGCTGCGGATATGTAGCACCTACTACTGCACCTATATGCGAATATCCGTACTCGCTGTCTGTTCCTTCTCCCCAAGTTTCGCACAAGTCGCCCATGGTTTCATATATTGTCCTGCCCGACACATCGATGTCCTGAAGCTCGCCGGAGGATTTGTTTGATGTCTTGCACAGCACAAATACGCCTTTGTCCTGAGCTTTGCATATCTCGCTCAGCGGAGCTATGGCGTCGCTGCCCAAATATGCGTTTACCGTAAGTGCGTCTGCTCCAAAAGCAGTATGCTCACTCCTGCCTATTTTTGTGGTGCCTAGATGTCCCTTTGCATACGCATCCATCGTGCTGCCTATGTCGCCTCGCTTGGCGTCGGTTATGACAAACATGCCAAGACTTTTTGCATAATCTATCGTGTATTTAAGCGCTCTTACGCCATGCCAGCCGTACATTTCATAAAATGCCGCCTGAGGCTTTATTGCCGGCACTATGTCGTAAAGCGCGTCGATAAGCGCAGTATTGAAAACTATAAGCATCTGCTCCGCCGCTTCAAATGTCTCGCCGTACTCTCTTATCGCTGACTCCCGTATAAATGCAGGTATCTGCATTATATCTGGATCCAGTCCCGCCACCGACGGATTTTTAGTTTCAATTATTTTTTTTATAAGCCTGTCAAATGACATATTAACGCTCCTTTTCCACATTTATTTATATTTTTGAATTTTTTACAGATTTTAAAGCCGTAAAAAGCTAAAACTTCTTACATTGGTTTTTATACAATTAGCGCAAGCCTTCCTGCCGATTGCTATGGCAGTTGTTCTATCAGTTCAGGCAGCAGGCCGGCTTTTTTAAGCAATACTCAATTATGCCATTGCGTGTTATATGAATGAGAGGCAGATGTCCGCTGTATTAAATCAGCGTGCCATGCTCTTTTCTCGTATTATAATAATATCGCTTAAGTTAAAATCAGCTATTATTACAACTGACAAGGCCAAAATCTTTTATACCTGATAAATAATATTACCGCCGCATATCGTCACTTTTATCACTCCGTAAAAGGACATATTTTTAAATGCCGTGTTTTTAGATTTTCCATGAAGTTTATTTACATCAACCTTAAACTGCTCATGCGGATCAAAAATAACAAAATCCGCTCTGTCGCCTTCATTAAACCGGTTTGCCGCTGTACGCAGTATAGCCGCCGGATTATAGGTAAGTAGTTCAAAAAGCTTGAATATGTCTATATGTCCTGCCCTTACAAGATTGGTATAAGAGATTGGAAGGAGTGTTTCAAGACCTATAATTCCGTTTGGCGCTGTTTCGAAATCAGCCTTTTCCTGCGGAGTGTGCGGCGCGTGGTCGGTTGCCAGGGCATCTATCGTGCCGTCGATTATGCCTCTTATCACTGCTTCGACATCCTCGCGCTCTCTCAGCGGCGGATTCATCCTATAATCAGCATCACGTGAAAGCAGAACATCATCTGTTAAAGTAAAATAGTGCGGCGCCGTTTCACATGTTATCTTTACTCCACGCCGCTTTGCGTCCCTGATAATAGCCAACGAGCCGCGGGTGCTTACATGGCAGATATGTATGCCGCAGCCCGACGCTGCTGCCAGCGCCGCTTCCCTTGCCGTAGAAGCATCCTCCGAAGCGCGGTCAATACCCTTTACGCCAAGCCGGCGGGAAATTTCGCCTTCGTTCATTATTCCGCCGTTTACTATATTGAGGTCCTCTGCATGCGATAAAACCGGAACATCGAGCGCCGCCGCCGCTTTAAGCGCCTGCAGCATAATCCGCGCATTTTCCACCGGCCGGCCGTCGTCGGAAAAAGCCGACGCGCCTGCCGCCTTTAAAGCAGAAAAATCCGACAGCTTATCGCCGCACATATTCTCAGTCACACAGGCCGCCTGAAGTATATTTATGCCCGCATTTTTTGCCCGGATGAGTATGTCACTCAGCACTTCAACGCTGCTCACCGGGGGATTTGTATTCGGCATGGCCAGCACAGTAGTTACTCCGCCCGCCGCCGCAGCCGCCGACATGGTATACATGTCCTCCTTATGCGTTTGACCAGGGTCGCGCATGTGCACATGCATATCAACTATTCCCGGTCCGCATAGCAGACCGTCGGCGTTTATTATATCATCTGCATCTCTTTCTATTAAAAAGGATATTTCCTTTATTATTCCATCCTCTATATATATATCCTGCTTGTTAAGCGACCTATCGGCACAATTTATGACAATCGCATTTTTTATCAGTATTGTTTTCACTTTTTCACCGCCTAAAGCAACATTACTTGATTTTTATCTCTAAATATTTATTTTATCATATACGCTCTCTGCTTGTCCATATAATAATGCTTTTATTCTTGCCG
>CAJFJP010000134.1 GCA_904384255.1 Candidatus Timburyella stercoris | reverse complement strand
AGCAGTATTTTTGCGTAAAAGCCTCCAGCATCGGATTCATCTTCCGCCTAATTTTAGAAGCATGTTTTATCTTTCGCTTAATATAATGCCGCCATTCGCGAAAGGCGGCATAGTTGTATGCTTATACCAGAAAAACAGAGTGCCGCCAGACTCGGCAAATGCTACCTATGCAGCAAAACCGCATCGATGCTGCTTTATTTTTATCGCCGCTACAAATCAAACTGCATTACAGATTATAATCCGTTTTCTTAGTCCATCCAATTCCATTTGCGATATTCTTTCAAAATCCGTGGCGTAAAAACGCATCCTTATACATTGTATCGGCTGTCTGCCTTAAGATTTTTAACAAGCACAGCCGTTGATGCAATCATAACTATAAACATTACAAGCAGAAAGTAGGGGAATATATCCGTGCTTATGCCCTGTGCAAACAGTCCAAATATTGTCGGCATAAGCATAATCCCTATAGAGGCCGACGCCATCTGCGCGCCCATAACTGACTGAGATATGTCTCTGCCAAAATTTTGTGGAGTAAGATGGACGAGATTTGGATAAATAGGTCCGTTGCCGAGGCCCACTAAAAACAGTCCCGCTGCTGCTACATAAAACGGCAGCGGCAGCGCCAATAATACAACAGCTGTAATAATTGCCGCCTGTCCTATGTGTATAATACGCCAGCTTGGCAGTTTTGCCGCAAGTATGCCGGATAAAAAACGCCCCAGTGCAATGCCGGCATAATAAAATGTAATAATTTTAGCGGCTGACTCTGCGCTCATGCCCTTTGACTGTACCAAAAATGTGCTTCCCCACGAGCCGCAGATAAACTCAATGGCACAGGATGCAAAAAATATCAAACACACAGCCCTTACCGGCGGTTGTTTTATAAGCTCTGTCAGCTTAAGCGTCCTTGGCTTTACACTCTCCTCTTCATGAGTATTAATATGCCGTATTCTTCCCCAAAGCGGAATGGATAGTATAGTTACAGCAGTTATTCCTATCTGTATAAAAAATGCTATTCTGTAGCCGCCGCGCCAATTATTATTGTCCGACAAAGCCAGCGCCATTAAGTATGGACTTAGTGTAACTCCAACACCATAGGCACAGTGCAGAAAGCTCATATGCGTCGCCTTGTAATGCAGCGCTATGTAGTTGTTAAGGCCAGAGTCTATTGCTCCGGCGCCAAGGCCTAAAGGCACAGCAAAAAGGCACAGCCATATAAGCCCGCCGGAAAATGAAAAGCCCAGCAGTCCCGCCGCTGTAAGTGCAGTGCTTACCGCCGTCACCTTAGCCGTGCCGAAGCGGTTTATTACCCTCGCGCTGAGCAGGCTGGAGACTACCGTACCGCCGTAGATTATTATTGTCACAAAACTTGCGTAAGATATGGGAAGTCCAAACTCGCTGTAGATTGCCGGCCACGCGGCACCAAACAGTGAATCCGGTATTCCAAGGCCGATAAAATCTATATAAATTACTATGAGAAGTATTGTTGCCATATTTTCCTCCTGCCTTTAAAATCACTCACAGCAGATGTTAACACAAACTATTCTATTTAGCAATACTTATATAATCTTTATTTAAAAATTAATTTTGTCTATTTTTATATGCTATTCATATAAAAAATTTTTAATCGTTGTTTATCATGTTGTTTAGAGCTTATAAATCTCAAAAAAGTACGCCGTTATGCCGATTTTTTAATAATTTTTTATTGAAAAAGACGCATAAAAATGCTATATTATTAAATGGCATTTATGTCGGCTTGGCTATATATTGTCGCCGGCCGGATGTTGATATTTTTTAAAGGAGCGAGCAAAATGTCATATGTAGAATCGGTCTTAGACAGACTTTACAGCAAAAATGCAAATGAGCCTGAGTTTAAACAGGCCGCGACAGAGGTGCTCAACTCATTAAAGCCGGTTATAGAAAAGAATCCGGAATATGAGAAGGTTTCTCTGCTGGAGAGGCTTATTGAGCCTGAGCGCGTTATTATGTTCCGCGTACCGTGGATAGACGACAATGGAAATGTTCAGGTCAACCGCGGATTTAGGGTGCAGTTTAACAGTGCCATTGGTCCGTATAAAGGCGGCCTCCGGTTCCATCCTTCAGTTAACCTCAGCATAATCAAATTCCTCGGATTTGAGCAGATATTTAAAAATTCTCTCACCGGCCTGCCGATAGGCGGCGGCAAGGGCGGCTCCGACTTTGATCCAAAGGGTAAGTCTGACAATGAAGTAATGCGCTTCTGCCAGAGCTTTATGACAGAGCTTTGCAAGCATATTGGCGCAGATGTTGACGTTCCGGCCGGCGATATCGGTGTTGGCGGACGCGAAATAGGCTACCTTTACGGCCAGTACAAGAGAATTACCGGCAAATATGAAGGCGTGCTTACCGGTAAGGGTCTTACATACGGCGGTTCTTTGGCACGTACAGAAGCTACAGGCTATGGCCTCGTATATTTTGTAAATGAAATACTTAAGACAAAAGGCGACAGCTTTAACGGCAAATGTGTTGTCGTTTCCGGCTCCGGCAACGTTGCAATATACGCAACGGAGAAAGCTCAGCAGCTTGGCGCTAATGTTGTTGCTCTCAGTGACTCTAACGGTTATATCTATGATAAAGACGGCATAGACCTTAAGGCGGTTAAAGAGATTAAGGAAGTTAATCGTGGCCGCATTAAGGAATATCTGAGCTACCGTCCCAATGCTGAGTATCATGAAGGCAAGGGCATATGGGGCATTAAGTGTGACATTGCGCTTCCGTGTGCTACTCAGAACGAGCTTGATGTTGACGATGCTAAGCTGCTTATAGCCAACGGTTGCAAGATTGTGGGCGAGGGCGCCAACATGCCGACAACACTTGAGGCTACTGAAGCGCTTATGGCTGCTGGCATAATATTTGCTCCTGGCAAGGCTGCCAACGCCGGCGGTGTTGCCACATCAGCGCTTGAAATGTCACAGAACTCCATGCGTCTTTCATGGACTTTTGATGAGGTTGATGAGAAGCTCCACAACATAATGATAGGTATACACAATAATGCTTACTCTGCCGCTCAGCGTTATGGCTATGAGGGAAACTATGTTATAGGCGCCAATATAGCCGGCTTTGAAAAGGTTGCAAACGCTATGCTTGCACAGGGTGTTGTGTGATTTTGTATTATCTGACAGCTTAATTTTTAGACGGCTCTGCTGTGTTGCAAAGCCGTCTTTTTTATGTTATATTTAAATGTAAATTTACATTAAAGGGGCAGATGATATGCATGACGTACATGAAAGCAATAAAGCCGATATTTTAGCCGATGAATTTAAAGCAAAGCCAATGTTTTGCTCTGAATATACCATGACAAAAGAGACATTTTCAGATTTTTCATCAGCAGCTTATTCAATTCCGTTAATATTCTTTATAATAATTTTTATCATGTCTCTTATTTATTTTGCAATCAATATATCAAATGCCAATTATTCATCTCTTGCCATGCAGGAAGCTATTGTATTGGCTATTTCGGTGCTTTATTTTGTTTTAATCAAGCACTCTATAAGCAAAAGTTACAAGCGCCTTATACTGTCCGCTGGCGTAAACACAGTCTTAAAGGACAATGTCTGCTTTTCCGATAAAATTACCATTTGCAGAGAGCACAGTACTCCTGTTGAATATAACTATGATGATATTACTGCTGTTTATGAAAGCAAGAAGCTGTTTTTGCTGCGCATGAAATACCGCCTGCATATTTTAGTAAGCAAGGACTCCTTCCCCGGCGCTTCAAGAGATGCTTTTATCAATTTTATTTTTGCGAGATGTGCAAATATCAAGCACAAAAGGGTTAAAAACATCTCACACAAAAAGGGGCTGTGTATTGTATTTATCTCTCTGACCGCCGCCGTTTTTGTTGCTTCGGTTGTGCTGTCTGCAATAAATGTCTATCATCCGCTTCCGTCCATATTCTAATCTGCCGCAGCGGCAAAATTTTGCCTGCAGGGAAATAAATGCGTATGAATGTGTTTATCTGCAATAATGATGTATGCATGACTTTGTGCTTAATGACAGATCATGAGCCGCATGAGCTAAATTTCTCATAAATGTCTATGCTTAAATCAGGGTGTCTGTGCACTGCCTGATATTTTAAATGAATAGTATGGCTTTGCTTATATGCAGTGTAACAATGCCAGAGGACGACTTATTGTCCTGAATTAAATACAGCGATTGTTATTTACAATTACTTTTGTTAAAAGGGTGGCGCAAAGGTTAAAAGACTAAGATTAACGGCCGGTGCATAAAGACCGGCTTTAATTTTTTCTAAAGATTCAAGTCCCTTGCATTTTCCTATTTTACTAATTTTTAATG
>CAJFJP010000133.1 GCA_904384255.1 Candidatus Timburyella stercoris | reverse complement strand
GCGCCATTGCCTATGCCTCAAGTTTTGACCAGATAGGTGTGCTGGCTCCCAGCGCTGAGGATGCCTCTGTCGTGTTTAATGCCATGTCCGGCTATGACGAAGCTGATTCCACCTGTGTCCAGCCGGGACTGCGCGGCGGGCATCAGGTCGATATAAACGCCGATGTTAAAGGGCGAAAAATCGCGCTTATTAAAGAATGCTTCGACGGACTGCCGGAGAATATAAAGTCCGCCGTTATGGCCGCTGTTAAGGACTATGAAGCCTTGGGCGCTGAGATAATTGAAGTGTCTGTTCCGGGCATGGCGTACGCGCTGCCGGTTTATTATATACTTGCCTGCGCCGAGGCGTCTTCAAACCTTGGCAGGTACGACGGCATAAGATACGGCCACCGCACCGACAGCTATCTTAACATAAACGAGATGATTATGAAGACCCGCACCGAAGGGTTCGGAGACGAGGTAAAGCGCCGCATAATGCTGGGCACTTATGTGTTAAGCTCCGGCTACTACGACGCGTATTATAAAAAAGCGCAGAACCTGCGCGCCGAGATAACCGACGAGTTCAAGAAAATATTTGAAGCGGCGGACGTTGTGCTGGCTCCTACTGCGCCGTCGACGGCCATGAAGATAGGCGACAGGGACGACGACCCGGTTAAAGCATATCTCGGCGATATACTTACCGTGCCGGTAAACGTGTGCGGACTTCCGGCTATAAATCTGCCCTGCGGCGTGGATGCTAATGGTTTACCTATAGGCATGCAGCTTATCGGCGATAAGTTTGATGAAAGCCTGCTGTTTAATATGGCGCATGTGTTTGAAACGGCTTATCCGCAGTATACCAAAAGGCTGCGCATGGGCGTTGAACTGTAAATGCACCTGAGCTTGTCCGTCAGGAAAAAGCCCCGCTCTTTTATAACCGTCCGTGGCTTATGTAAGTTTAATTTGGAATTTATCTGCCGTCGTAAGCTTTATGCATTCAATTAATCCAATTTTAACCCCGCAAAGCAGCTTCATGCTGATTGTTATATAACGCTGAAAGGAGATGGCTGCACACAAAGGTATGCTTTGTCGTGCAATCACAGGTAATATGGAAAAATATGAGCTTGTCGCCGGCTTTGAGACACATGTCGAGCTGGCCACCGATACAAAAATATTCTGCGGCTGCACCACCAAGTTCGGAGGTGAGCCAAATACCCATACCTGCCCCGTGTGCACCGGCATGCCGGGCGCACTGCCGAGGATAAACCGCAAGGCTGTTGAATATACCATTATGGCGGGACTTGCTACAAACGGCAAAATCAACAATCTTTCTAAAATGGACCGCAAAAATTACTTCTATCCCGACCTGCCGAAGGCCTATCAGGTGTCGCAGTTTGAACGTCCGCTGAGTATCGGCGGATATATTGAGCTTGACTCCGGCAAAAGGATAAGAATAAACCACATCCACCTGGAAGAGGACGCCGGCAAGCTCGTCCACAAGGGCGGCAAGACATATATCGATTATAACCGCGGCGGCGTTCCGCTTATGGAAATTGTGTCCGAGCCGGATATTCGCTCTATTGAAGAGGGAATAGAATATCTGGAAAAATTGCAGATGATAATGAGATATATCGGCGTGTCTGACTGCAAAATGCAGGAAGGTTCTATGCGCTGCGACGTAAACATATCCGTCCGCCCGGCGGGAAGCGAGGAGTTCGGCATACGCTCTGAGATAAAGAACATGAACTCCTTTGCGCATATTGCCAAGGCAATGGAATATGAATACAACCGCAAGGTGGACGCGGCGGAAAACGGCGAAATACTCCCGCAGGAGACGCGGCGCTATAATGAAACGACAGGCGAGACTGAGGGCATGCGGACAAAAGAGGACGCGCATGATTACCGCTACTTTTTAGAGCCGGACCTTGTCCCTATGAAGATAAGCGACGAGGAGATTGAGAATATAAAAAATACGCTGCCGCAGCTTCCGGCGGAGCGTATAAAGCGTTATATATCGGAGTATGGGCTGTCGGACGTCGACGCCAAAAATATTGCCAAGTATAAAAACGTGGCGGATTTCTTTGAGGGCGCGGCAGAGCTTGTAAAAAATCCCAAAACTGTTTCCAACATGATAATAACTCAGATATTCAGTTCACTTGGCACCGAAGAGGAAAAGGAAGCCTGCAGGCTTAAAATTACGCCTAAGCAGCTTAGTGAGCTTATAAATCTTTTAGATGCAGGTGAGATAAACTCCAGCACGGCGAAAAAGGCGCTCTCGAAGATGCTGGAAACGGGCAAAAGCGCAGAAGAGGTCATACCAAAGGACCAGATGGGCGGACTCAGCGACGAGGAGCTTAATAAGCTGGTACAGGAAGCTGTTTCGCAGTGTCAGCCGGCGGTAAACGATTATCTTGCCGGCAAGGAAAAAGCCATAAAGGCTGTGGTAGGATATGTTATGAAGCAGTCGCGCGGCAAGGCTGACGCCGCAAAGGCCGAGCAGATGATAATTGAAATGGTGAAAAAATAAATCCGGCAGCTTTTGATAGGCGGTACATGCTATGACTTAAGCTCCGTCCTTAGGCCATGAAAGTGACGGCGCACGGAGCGGTCAAGCTATGTTAAGCTGTAAAACGAAAAGTTCTGTAATTATAAAATCTACGCAGTTTTTGTTATTTGAAAAAACACCTTTTATTCATGCAGATTATTTAATTCTTGTTTGCCGCATATGCCGGCGGACATGTTACCATTCGGATTGGCATTATATTTATTTTGACTGGCCTTACAATCGGTTTATGTCACTATTCTTAATTGGCGGACCTTCTGCCCAGTTAAATGCGGGAGGACATTGACTTTTTGCTTTTGCTGTTCTAATATGGAATGCTTTTAGCTTTCGCAGGAGGATAATCATGGCCTTTATGGAAGCATATAAAAAATTAGATAATTTATGCAAAGATTTATTTTCCAGCGATGTCGGCATTACTGAATATATCAGCTGTATGGAGCAATGCAGCCGCGGCGCTTTATATGCGGATAACTGGCAAAATGACTATTTTGCTCTTAAGCATTACCGGTACATAAGAAATAAAATTGCGCATGAAAACGATGCAACTGAGGAAGCACTATGTACAGATACCGATGTCCTTTGGATTAACGGCTTTTATCAACGCATAATTAATCAGACCGATCCGCTTGCCCTTTACCGAAAGGCGGCTAATTTAGGCAAAAAGTCCAAAAACCCAGCAGGCACACGGCAGAATTGGACAGCAGCCGCATATCAAAGTAAGCCGGCAAATGCGCGACACAATAACCTTTCAAATTCTACAAAATATTATCCGCCGAAACGAAAAAGGATAAGCAAAAAGTCCGGCAGCAATTTTGCCGCTTTAATTGCCGCCGCAATTGTTATTGTGATTATTGTCGCTGTTATTTGTCTGTTGCTTAATTTTGGTCTGCCGGGGCGGTAATCTTATTTTAAAGATATGCATCATACTAAATCTACAATGTAATTAAAGCTTATTTTGCATAAAATTTTGCATAGATTTTTACTTTGCTAATCCGCTTAACAGATAGATTTTTCATCATTTTTTTGCTTTTATGTTGCAGCCGCTGTTTTGCGGCTTTTTATTTAGGTGCATACTTGTTTAACTTTTAGAAATTAAAAATTTCGGATTATATCCGCATTTCCATTATATTCAAGCTAATTTTTATCACTGTTAAAGATATGGAAAAAGTTTTTATTTATATTTTATAGAAAATTCTCTCCAATACTTTTTGGTTCCAGCGATCTTAGCCTTATTCTGCTGCAGAGAGATTTTAGTATATAGATAATTACTTTTTGGGCAGTGTTCCACACTGCCCAAAAAGCAGACCGACGCACTTGCTCTAAAGCAGCTTATACCAGCATAGACTAAGGTGCGAGAGTCAAATTCATTATTGTAACATCCCCAGCTGCCTAAATGAATATCATTGTCTGCATTAATATTGTAAATATACCCTTTAAGTGCTTTTTATGGAAAGATTTTTCTTTAAAATTTTTCCCTATGAGGAGAAATAGACGAATTTTCACACATTAAAAAATATTCCCCGTTTTAGCGTGGAATATTTTTCTTGCCATAAGGCTAAGTCAGGCATATTTTTCCGGCCAGACGATGCCGCAGCACTTTTGCACAAAGCTAAAAGAGGGGATGTGATCCCCTCTTTTAGCTTTCCGTTAAAACTGTTGTTTTTTGCAGCAGCTGTATGGAATTCCGCAGTCCATGTCTGCCTCTTTAGGCGGGAAGAACTCATCGGTTGGGAAGTTTATGCGCTTAAAAGTCTCGCATGGATTGTCATAAGAACAGTTGCACTCTTTGTCCGGTATGCAGAAATCGTATACCGGGACTAACACCTGAACATTTCTCACAAGCTTAATAATGCTGAATAGTCCAAGCGTTACAAGAACTGTACGGTGGCAGCAGTCAGGAGCGCAAATATCCGAGCCAAGTTGACGGCATATGCTTGCTGGCA
>CAJFJP010000132.1 GCA_904384255.1 Candidatus Timburyella stercoris | reverse complement strand
TCAAAAGACAGCTGCTGCGGTACATATCCAATTTTTATGTCCTTTGAGGCTTTCCCATTATGGTCGGTAAAGCTTATTTTCCCCTTATACTTTATATCACCTAAAAGCGTGCGTATAAGCGTGGTCTTGCCGGCGCCGTTTACACCTATTATCGCCGTAATCCCGCCGCATTTGAGGGTGAGATTTACATCTTTTATTATATCATGCCCAAATCTTGACACGCCTACGTTTTCGAGCTTTATTATATCAAGCCCGCATTTGTGAATTTGCATTTTTCCTCCTATGCACGCAGATGTTTTCAATCTTCCCCGCGCTGTTAATTAAGTCCGCTCAAAGGCTGTTTAACGGATGTTTATCATTTCACAGCCGTATCTTTGCAATAAAACGTCCCGCTCTATTATAAAGCTGCAATCAAAACGGCGGAACAGTTTCGCCTTAAGCTTGGCGGCCGATATGCTGCGCTATATTAAAAATTATGCCCGTTATAGCCCCAGAAGTCTACTTCTTCATATTTAACATATATGCGCTCTGACGGAATGTTCAGCTCCGACGACACAATTTCAGTCAGTTTACTCGTAAGCTTATCGTATACTTGAGCGCTGGACTTGCCATAAATTTTTACTTCAATAAATGCCGACGGCTGTTCTGTACCCTTAAAATACAAATGGCAGTTGTCCTCAAAATTAAGCATAAGCCAGCTTTCGCTTTTGCCCGGAATTATAGATATTGCCTCACCCATACGCCTTTTCATCGATTTTTCCTGTTCGCAGGTTATAGATACATTTGCTTTAGTTTGAATATATGGCATATTTTTCATTCCTTCCATACTTTATGAGTTTATTTGCCTGCATAAAATTTCATCACTGCAATTTTGCAGGCAAGTACTGCATACTGATATCAATTCACTTACACTGTCTAAATCAGGGCAGCTTCCCATTCAGCAGTTCTAAAGCCCACCAAAATGGATTTTTCGGTTATTAATATTGGCCGTTTTACCAGCATTCCATCTGTCGCAAGCAGCTTTATCTGCTCAGTGTCCGGCATGCTCTGAAGCTTTTCCTTCAAATTCAGCTCTTTATATAAAACTCCACTTGTATTAAAAAACCTCTTTATCGGAAGCCCGCTGCCTTTTATCCACTCAGACAGCTCGTCCACCGTTGGATTTTCTTCTTTAATATTTCGTATATCATAGAAAATACCATGTTCATCAAGCCACGCCTTGGCCTTCTGGCAGGTCGTACATTTAGGATAACATATGAAAAGATTTGACATAAGCAGTCTCCCTTTACCAATGCATATTAATACAATTAAGTATACCATATATATCTTTAAAGTAAAAGCAGTGCCTTGATAATTTTTATTTTATTAATCAAAGCTTGCTAATATGGCAAAACAAGCATGATTAAATCTAATTTCAAACTTATTATAAACAGTCATCGACTTTGTGCAACTGAAGTTTACATCACGCAGAAACCGGCAGTTGCCGATATGTCAAGCAGAATATACTGTACCAATACTGATTTGTCTGTTAAGATATTAAATGAAAAATTTGTCTTTAAGGAGAAAATCATATTATGAATATAGAAACAGCAAACCGGCTTCTTAAATACCGCAAAAAGCACAACTTGTCTCAGGAGGAACTTGCAGCTAAAATAGGCGTATCCCGCCAAGCGATTTCCAAATGGGAGCGTGCAGAGGCTTCTCCCGATACCGATAATCTCATTTTGCTTGCAAAGCTTTACGGCGTGACGCTCGACGAGCTGCTTATGTCAGACGGAGACGAGGCCGATGACAAAGCTGACGAATGTCAAAGAAGCTCTGAAACTGTGGATACATCGGAAGACTGTAATAATGCAGATAATAAATCCACTTCCTGTAAGACCGAAATTAATTTTAAAAATGGAATTCACATTCATTCAAATGACGGCGACAATGTCGACATAGGCTTTAATGGAATACATGTAAATGATAAAGACGGCACAAATGTCAAAATAGACGGCAGCAAAATCTTTGTAAAAAGCACTGATGCATACAGCAGCTCTTCTGAAGAAAATCCTTCTGATAATTATAATAATGATAATAAGGACAAAAGCAAATGGTACATGCTGCCATATCCAATAATTGCCGTTGCTGCCTTTTTAATATGGGGTTTCTGCGGCGGCTGGGCCATAAGCTGGATAGTTTTTTTGACAGTTCCGCTGTATTACACTTTAATTGATGCTATAACAAAACGCAATCCGAAAGTTTTTGCCTTTCCTGTACTTGTTGTCACTGTATATTTATGGTTAGGTTTAACAATGGGACTGTGGCATCCATGTTGGATATTGTTTTTAACTGTTCCTGTATATTACTGTATATGCGATATGTTTAAGAAGTCGAAAAAATAATTTAAACTTTTGTCGATAAGCAACTTTGGTAATATTACGACAAGCTCATATATAGTGTTTTGCCATAATAACACAAAAAAGACTAGTTAGAAAAAATTGCTTTTGCTTATCTTTTTCATTAAACTATAAGTCAGATTTGAAAAGTATTAAAAGCTATATCTTTTGATAACTGGCTATCTGTCAAACAAGTCCTTTTTCTCAAGAAAAATTTGTTGTTATAATCTGTTTATATTGTTTTTTATAAATATATAGAAAGCGTACAATTATTACGCTTTAAAGTGGTAAAATACTGCCAAAGTTTTTCTTTGGCTCTATCGCGGCGCATCAAGATGTGTTATATTAGACAAAAGCCAAAGCTTCAGCAATAGTTTTTAGCAAAATTACAGATTATGGAGGAGCTTTATGTCTAATCGTTTGAAATGTTTATGGATTCCTGCTTTTAGCGCTATTATAGTCATCGCCTTTGCACTCATATTAATTATACCTGACAGTCGCATGGCCTTTCAAGGCGTATCAGACATGCACCCTTATATTATGGGCTTTATAAAATTTGGACTGCTGGCAACGGTTGGCGAGCTGCTTTCTACCAGTCTGCGCGCAAAAAAATGGTCAGCTCCGGTGTATGTTCCAGCTCGCATTCTTATTTGGGGAATTATCGGAGTTTGGATAACTTATATGATGAAAATTTTTCCAAACGGTGTTTCGGCTTTAATGGGATTAGGACTTTTGCCCGGCGGAGATATTGTCTTTCTTCGTGCTCTGTTTACAAGCATGACAATGAATTTAACTTTCGGCCCCACATTCATGGCGGTACATAAATGCACAGACAAATGGTTAGAACTAAAAGCTCAGAAAAAAGGCAAAGTAGGACTTAAAAATATAATTACCGGCATAGACTGGTATGGATTTGTTACATTTACTCTGTTTAAAACAGTACCACTTTTCTGGATTCCAGCGCATACTGTTACATTCCTGCTCCCATCAAGCTATCAGGTAATAATGGCGGCATCGCTTTCTGTGGCATTGGGAATTTTCCTCAGTCTTAAAAAATAATGAACATTATCAAATATTAAATGCGAATATAATTATATTCGCATTTTTTCATATTGACTATTTTTCTTATTTATTATTGTGAATTATTCTGTTTTATTGTCATCGACAAAATATGAGCTTTTTTATGATTTTTGTATTGTATAATATATCTCACATTAATTAAAAGGAAGGTAATAAAACATGAGAAAAGCAATAAAAATTATTGGCGTTTTTTTGGCAGTTGGTGTAATTAGTTCAGTATTATTTGGCAGTTTCTCTGCGGGAGCAATAGAACGGACAGATAAGCAAATTATTAAAGATTATGGATTTACTCAGGACGAAGTAGACAGTATGGACAAAAATTTCATCTCTTATGCCGCAGGGCTTCTCAGAAGTGATCCCTCATCTGTAACTTCAATATCTCCAAATGCTGTTACATATACCAACACAGGTTATAATCATATATTTACGCTTTCCGTTTTTGTCGGCAGCTATGGCTCTGTAGACTTTGAAATGGATTTAACTGCCACAAACGGATATTTGGAAAGCGGAAAAGCATTTAGGTTTAAAGCGACAAAGGCGCTTGTTAATTTATATTTTGGCGATATGTATTATACTAGGCAAGACGGTGTCCGTATAAGTTTATATGCACTGTCAGATGAACCTTACACTGTGCTTGATGAAATGTCAATGTGGAGCTATGATTTTACATTGATGTCTTATGAATCTCTGCACATTGAAGGTGAAGCATTAAATGACGGTTCATGGTATACTGTTATTGGTTATCAGTATAATGACAGTTATAAAGATTGGACTTTTTACCCATATTCTGAAAACTAAAATTCATCTTTTAACACTAAGGTAGCTTCTCCAGTATATTAACAAAACATTGCAGCTGATATACAGAACACAAAAAGACAGGTAAGAAGTAAATTGCTTCTTACCTGTCTTTTCTATTGCTTGATACACAATGAAACTATTTTTGAGGATGTGAGTATAAAACCCATTTTCTGTATGTTTGACGCTTTTGCAAAACCAATTGTTTAAGACTTTATTGCACTCTGCTCTATAAT
>CAJFJP010000131.1 GCA_904384255.1 Candidatus Timburyella stercoris | reverse complement strand
CTCAATTATTTTACCTAACTTTAGCTCTTGTGTCAAGACGTTTGTAAGATTTTTCTTATATTATCTGAAATGCCGGTAATAATGGGAGTTGAGCCTATGACCTCTGCTTGATTATCAGATGGTTTGCTATAATATCCACTTATATTTATAATTACATATTCATCACAGCGATTTAAGCATAGGCGACCGCGTGGTTATAGCTATATCAAAGTTTAATTCAGTTAAAAAGCAGGTGTTTGGCAAGGTCATAGCCAAGCTGTAAAATGCCGATATGCCTTGTATGTAACAAAAGAGCAGTTCGGTTGAACTGCTCTTTTGCATTGGGAAGTAAAATGGGATTATGCGGTTTTAGAGTTGGACTTCTTGCTGTGCTTTGGGTCAAAGCCCATTATGCGGCACAACTCCTTGCGCAACTTTTTGTACTGCATAATCGCAAATCCGTCCTCCTGCCGCGCTATATACAGCGTTTTGCCTCCAAATGATATCCCACAAGGCAATCGATAATTTTTAAAGCCTTGCTCTATATTCCCATTTACTAATTTTGTAAATGGATTTGTCAGGCGGTCGATACAGAACATAGAAATCATGCTTACCTTGTCAGTTATATTTTCTGTGCCGTAATAACCATACATAAACTCGGTTATCTTATCGTTTATAACTTCAAAGTTTTCTTCTGTCAATTCCGGCACCCTGATAAGCGCAAAGCATTTTAACAAAGAATACGCACTTTTTGTAAACATTGTTATACTGCTGCTCTCATCAAAATAAATACTGTCGTGGGCTTTATACTCCTCTTTTTCCATTGCAGTCAGAATATATGCCTTTACTTCGTCGTAATTGTTATATTCTACATATATTCGTTCAGCCTTTACTGGCTTCTGCTTTATTTTGAACACCGATGACAATATTATAAATAATATTCCTACTCCAACTGTAGAAAAAAATGAAATGTGAAACCAATAGTAATTTATAGTATCGGCCATTGGATGATTTGTCAATATCAAAGTAGAAAGTATAGGGCTTAAAACGAGTAAAATCAATAAAACGAAGCCGACTACAAGAAGAATTTTTAGCAACAATATTTTTGTTTTATCCTTCATTTAGCCGCCCTCCTAATTTGCAGGATAGAGGCTTACTATTGGAGCCTGTCCATATTTCTCGGCAGGATTTGGATAAGAAATATCTCTTACGAAATTAACACCCATATTTACACCACTGTCTACTAATGACTGAATTTTCACTTTATTTGAATATTTCCCAATAAAACTGCTTTTAAATTTTACTGGCTTTATCCAGCCTTTATTTATTGGCACCACTTTACCAGCAATTTCTCCTGTTACCAATGAGGTTGTTCCATTTATTCCGGTATCTACAGCTACATTAACAAACGATTCTGCCACATTTTTCGCTGTTACCTGCTTCTTTTCAGCATCATTATTAAATCCTGACCATGAAGTATATGAAGTTACCTCATTAACAGCGGACTCAACCGCAGCACCCGCAAAAGCAGCAGCATAAGCATTCCCCGTTGCTGCAACAATTGCTCCTGATACGGCTCCGCCAGCAAACGCTCCAAGCACTCCTTTGCTCCACTTTTCACCAGATGCAACATTTGACACTATTTTTGAAACTCCGCCAACTATTCCGCCAATTAATGCTCCAGCGACAATCCACCAGCCTTTACCGTTATCATCCGCACGGTTAACAGGATTATTGCCGCAATAAGAGAACAAATTTGTACCTAAAATATCGTCATTAACTTCACCATCGGCATTAATAAATCTGCCGGTCTCGGGGTCGTAATATCTGCTGTTGAGATAGTAGAAGCCAGTCTCACTGTCATAATAATATCCTCTGTATCTGAGCGGATTAATATTACCAACATGACCTGTATTTGATGATACATCCACGCCGCTGCCGTCGGTCACTGACAGCAGCTTGCCCCCCATATAGGATTAATGGATTTTATGGGCAAGCTGCTATTTACTACTGAACATTAAATATATACCTGTTTATTGAGTTGATTTAGAATAATAATCTGACTCTTGTAACCCCAAAAACTCAAATCCAACTGCTCCTACTACAGTAGATTCGCATTTTTGAACCTTTGTTGTAGGATATATTATCACCCCTTCATTTTTAGGAACAAGATCATCTAAATAATATTGATAATCATAAATAAGATTACCTTCTTTATCAACAAATATTATTCGTTTAACATAATCCGCAGATAAACTTTCCAAACTTTCTATATTTAAGTTAAGATCGTTTACTTCATTAAAAGTTTTGCCATCATTGTAACTGTCAGAAACGACATACCCCCTATCAAAGTTAAAATCAAATATATCTTTGATTTCAAATGACTCATTTCTGTTAAGCATTATAATCATTTTTTTTGTATATCTGTCGGCGGTTGCTTTATCATATCTGCTGATATGTATATTTTTAAAAACAATAATAACTAAAATAACTGTTAATATAACTATGATGCTTATTATTGAAGTTAATATAATAAAAGCAGATTTATGGCTTTTATTATGCATATTAATCACCATTGTCCCATGTAATTATTTTTGCCTCTCCATTAAGTATAGCTTCTTGAATTTTGTCGGCAAAAATGTCATATCCTTGCCCTTTATATTCCAAAGCTATTCTTCGACCCAAAGCATTGTTATGAAAGTCCATAGCACATTGTTCCGGATTCGTTTGTATATATGGTTGCTCATGTGCATCTGCAAATTTTTGAGCTTTCTTTTCTCCCATTTTATCTGTCATTACTGCGTTCCACATAGCGTGCTTAAAAGCATTAGACTGAGTATTATCATGAGTATAAGTATTGGGATACCTTTTTTGAGTATATTCATTAGCGACATTTCTAGCTTTATTTGCATTATATGCGCCTATGGGATCTTTTTTGGCGATCTCCTTTTCAAAGTCATTTGCGTCTGATTTTTCTATTGTTGTCATTGCAACATGATAAACAATAGTAACAGCAGTTACTACTGCCACCACGGCCAAAGCAATCCACCCAAAAATTTGACCAGAGGTATCTTTCATATTTACAGGATTATTGCCGCAGTAGGAAAACATATTTTGGTAGCCTATTTCCCTATTATCTATCAAACCGTCCGCATTAATAAATCTCTTAACATCAGGGTCGTAGTAGCGTGAGTTGAGATAATAGAAGCCAGTCTCATTATCATAGTAGTAGCTTCTGTATCTTATGGGATTTATTTGTCCCAAAGTATCAGCTAATGAACCAGTAACAGAATATACCTTGCCCCATGCGTCATATACATAGCTTACTACAAAAGTTTAAGCAGATTACTCGCCAAACCATATTCTCAATACCTTGCCGTCTTTCTTTTGAATAGCAATACTACAATCCCCGCCAAGAATAAATTCATCGGAGCCTTTCCCAAAAGATACTATCCACACTTCATCTTGGTAATCAAAAAAAACAGATTTTGGCACATATTCTTTTGCACCTCTACTTTTATCCATCCCATTAAAAATGGCAGTAGCTACTTCAAGCGCTGTATCTTTATCTGGTATTGCTGACTCTGTATAAGTTCCTACGGTTTCGTTCCAATCTTTGTCATAATAGATGCCTGATTCATATTTAACCATATTATTCTCCTTTTTTCCATTCCCGCATGCTGAAAATAATGTAATGATTAAAAGTGTAATAAATAAAAATATTAGATTTTTTTTCATATCATATACGTTCCTTATTATGGAGTTGGCCATATCATTCTGTCGCAGTTGAAATCACATCCAGCAGCAATATGCTCATCCCATGAGACTTGAAATTCTTTTACAAGAGAAGCACGTTGTTCGTCCGTCAGGGCAATTGGCGATATAACGCCTAGATCAGTTGTTGATTCAGACAATAGGTTATATCTCTGCAATTCAAGATTTGGCCCTACTACATATGCATTAATTTTTAAATTTTTTGCAGCTTGTATATCTGCTCCCGAAAAATTATTTGAATTAGGATGAGTATGAGCATAAGCGACCATAGTTGTTCCTCTTGGTGTTGAATTGCCAACAGATGCCGAATGTGGCTGTCCTGCTCTTGGTGGATTATAGTTATATGTGGTTTTTCCATTAACTGTACGAGAATAAATCTCAGTCGAATACTCATGACGAATATAAGAACTTGAACTATATACCTCTTCCGAAAAAGCTCGAGCTGCATCATCAGCAGTTGCATATGGTTCGGGCTCTGCAGAACATCCGCTCAATAAAGCTAATCCACCGACTAACGCTGCAATTCCTAAAATCAGGCCAAATAAGTCGCCGTCTAAATCAATCCTTATAACAGGGTTATTGCCGCAGTACGCAAACATATTTGTACCTAATACGCCTTGACCAGTCGAAACATACCCATCCGCATTAATAAACCTCTTAACATCAGGGTCGTAGTAGCGTGAGTTGAGATAATAGAAACCAGTCTCATTATCATAGTAGTAGCTTCTGTATCTTATGGGATTTATTTGCCCT
>CAJFJP010000130.1 GCA_904384255.1 Candidatus Timburyella stercoris | reverse complement strand
GACTATACGCCGAAGGCAATGAAGCCGCTGCCATTTAAAGCGTGGAAAAGCTGCAGCAATATGCAGGTTAAGTCTAAGAACACCGCTATAATAGGCGACCAGCTTTTTACAGATATGCTGTGCGGTACACTGTCCGGTATAACGACGATATTAGTAACGCCTATGCACGAGGAAACAGGGCGGCTGTTTAAAATAAAAAGGGGACTGGAAAGGAAAATTTTAAAATGAGAGAAATAAGATTTGGCCCCGCAGGTTCATCCGACAGCTTTTTTGAGATGGGATATAAGCACACTGCACAGATGCCGGAATATCTTGAAAAATTTGGTCTAAACGCTTTTGAATATCAATGCGGCAGGGGTGTAAACGTAAGGAAAGAGACGGCGGAGTCTTTCGGCGCATTGTGCAGAGAAAAGGGTATTGAACCGTCTCTTCACGCTCCGTACTATATCAGTATGGCGTCGCCGGAGGAGCAAAAGCGAGAAAACTCAATAAATTACGTGCTGCAAAGCGCCCGCGCTGTTGACTGGATGGGCGGCAACAGGATAGTGGTCCATGTCGGCACTTGCGGTAAGATGGAAAGGCAGAACGCTATGGCGTTGGCGCTTGAGACGCTTAAAAGAACGCTGAAAGCTCTTGATGAAGAGGGACTTTCGCATATAAGAGTGTGTCCTGAAGTTATGGGCAAGATAAATCAGCTCGGCTCGCTTGAGGAGACTATAGAATTTTGCCGCCTTGACGAGAGACTGCTGCCCTGCATTGACTTTGGTCATTTAAACGCAAGGACTCACGGCTGGCTTATGGAAAAGGGCAGTGTAGAAAAGGTATTTGAAGAGCTGGAAAACGGCATAGGAATATCGAGACTAAGAGAATTTCACTCGCATTTTTCAAAAATAGAATATACCACCGGCGGCGAGAAGCGGCATCTTACATTTGAGGATACAGTATATGGTCCAAATTTTGAACCGGTGGCGGAAATGATAATAAAAAAAGGATGCTGTCCTACAGTCATATGCGAATCTGCGGGCACACAGGCCGAGGACGCGCAGACGATGATGAATATATATAAATCTCTGCTGAATAAAGCATAACGCAGCAGGCAGAGTATCTGTTTAATTCTAATACGCTGATTTTGCCTGCGGGCAAAATGTTATGGTAATATACTGCATTTGGTTATGGCAGCACACGGCTGATATATTTGCCGCGTTGGTGCGTTATAATGCAGAATTTGGGTGTGACGGAATACAGCCAAAATTTCTATGTTGTGCGTTAAAATCGCGGAAGTGGGATAGCCGCTGTGAAATATACACATATAATGCTTAATATTATAGCACACTTTAAACAAAGCGAAATTGGAACGTTCACTGTGGCTTTATGCACTGTTCTTACAGCGGCCGCATAGCGGTTTAACTACAGCAAATTTACATTATGTAAACTTATGGTATAGGAGGAAAAATATGTCAGAGATACTTGTAATAAACGGTCCGAACCTGAATATGCTTGGCCGGCGTGAGCCAGAGATATATGGACGTCTTACGCTGAGCGATATTGAGAAGATAACGCAGAGCCACGCTGCAAAAATAGGTATGAAATGTACCTTTTTCCAGTCCAATATCGAGGGCGAGATAGTGACGGCCATACAGTCGGTAAAGGACAAATATGATGGTGCAATAATAAACGCAGGAGCGTATACTCACTATTCATATGCGCTGCGCGATGCTATAGCGCTTACCGATAAGCCGTTTGTTGAGGTGCATATGTCAAATGTGTTTGGACGTGAGGATTTCCGGCACAAGTCCGTATTATCTGCAGTGTGCAGCGGCGTAATATGCGGCTTTGGCGAAAATGTCTATACCCTTGCTGCCGACGCTCTTGCTTCTATTATAAATCCTGACAAAGTCGAGGTATAATTATGATTTCGGACAGAATAAGCAAACTGATGAATTTTATTCAGCACAGCACCGACGCTGTAATAATATATACTGCTGCCAACAGGTTTTATTTTACCGGCTTTATGTCTTCGGACGGAGTATTAGTCGTAACTAAAAACCGCGCTGTATATTTTTTAGACGGCCGGTACTATGGCGCTGCAGGAAAGCGTGTGTCTTGCGGGATTGAGCCAATACTCCTCACAAGCCTTAAAACGCAGCTTGCGCATATAATGTATGATTTAGGTGTAGAAAATATCATGTTTGAGTCGGGCATAACAGTGTCGGACTTTGAGCGCTTTAAGACTATTTTAAGCGGCATGAGCATAAATGCATCGCCGCAGTTAGATACGCTTATATCCAGCATGCGTGCTGTTAAATCCGAGTATGAGGCTGAGCAGATAGAAAAGGCCCAGCGCATCACAGAGAAGGGCTTTGAGGGAATATTAAGCTTTATAAAGCCGGGAGTAACAGAAAAGGAGATAAAGACAGAGCTTGAATATATTATGATGAAAAACGGCGCCGATGCCACCGCGTTTGATACAATAGCGGCAGCGGGTCCAAACAGCGCCGTACCGCACGCTGTGCCGGGAGATTATAAAGTAAAGAACGGCGACTTTTTAGTAATGGACTTTGCGGCGCGTCTTAACGGATATGATTCAGATATGACGCGTACCGTGTGCATAGGCAAGCCGGATGATGAAATGGTAAAGGTGTACAACACTGTGCTTGAGGCGCAGGAAGCGGCGATATCGGCGGTGCACGCGGGAGTAGCGGCGGCTGAGGTGGATGCCGCGGCAAGAAATATAATAAGTGCAGCAGGTTACGGCGACTATTTTACGCACAGCACGGGTCATGGTGTGGGCATAGACATACACGAGGCGCCGACAGTTTCGCATCTGGCGCAAAAAGAGCTTGAAGCGGGAAATGTCATAACTATAGAACCTGGAATATATTTAGACGAGAAATTCGGCGTAAGGATAGAGGATATGGTTTATGTGACAAAGAACGGCTGCAAAAACTTCACCCGTGCAAAAAAGGAGCTTATAATTATAGATTAGTATTGTCTGAAGTCGGTAAACTGTAATGTCAGAAATGGGTGGGCCATTATTATCCGTCATAGAGCATTTATCGCAAAATGCGGTCCAATGGCAAAATATGCGAAATAATACTTGAAATTATGCGCCTCATGTTATAAACTAATATTATATATAAAATGATAATAAACCGCCGCAGGTGCGGCAGATAGGATGGATAATTTATGATTTCAGCAGGAGATTTTAGGAACGGCGTGACATTTGAAATGGACGGCAGCGTATGGCAGATAGTGGAGTTCCAGCACGTAAAGCCGGGAAAAGGCGCGGCGTTTGTAAGGACAAAGATACGCGATGTTATAAACGGTACCGTTATTGAAAAGACGTTTAACCCGACTGAAAAATTCCCCACCGCGTTTATAGAGAGAAAGGACATGGAATATTCTTACTCAGACGGCGATTTATATTATTTTATGGACGGCGAAACATATGAGCTTATACCGATAAACAAGTCGGAGCTTAACGACAACTTCAAATTTGTAAAAGAAAATATGACATGTAAGGTTCTTTCTTATAAGGGCAAGGTCTTTGGCGTAGAGCCGCCGGTATTTGTAGAGCTGCAGGTTAGCCAGACCGATCCTGGATTTAAGGGTGACACTGCAACAAACACCACAAAGCCGGCTACGCTTGAAACGGGAGCAGAAATACGTGTTCCGCTGTTTATTAACGAGGGCGATATGATACGCGTAGACACACGTACAGGCGAATATTTAGAGCGTGCATAAATATAATAAAAAAGGTTAAAGGTCGAATATTTGTGCCGGAGTACCGGCAGAGAGGAGACGGAAATGTCGATATCAGATAAGGTAGCATATATAAAAGGCCTAGCAGACGGGCTTGTACTTGACGAGAGCAATAAGCAGGATAAGCTTATCAAGGCTATAATCGATGCATTGGGCGATATAGCAGCCGAGATAAATTATCTTGAGGAGTCATATGACGATCTCTGCGAGCAGGTAGATGCCGTTGATGAGGATCTTTCCAATTTAGAGGATGACGTATACGGCGAGGACGAACTTGACGATGACGATGATATGGACGATGATACGTATTATGAGATAGAATGTCCGCAGTGCCATGAGACACTATGTATAGGTGAGGATATGCTTGACGAAGAGATTACATGTCCTTCCTGCGGCACGAAAATAGAGTTAGAGATATCGGATGACTGCTGCTGTGGACATGACCACGACTGCGGCGAAGCCGGCAAGGAAGAGGAATAATTTTTTAACTGTTTAAGGTTTTATCTATTGACTAAATGATAAAACAAAACTAAAATTAAATATGCAGAATGGCTCTGTGGATGTCCGCAGGGCCATTTTAAAAATTATAATGCGATATGAATATTAAAAATGTAAACTTAAATCGATTTTGCACAACAGGCGACAAATCGGCAACCATATGTCATATTTGGCGTATGAATGTAAATACGATTAGAGGTGTAGCAGTTGCAAAGGATAATATTTACCAGCCAGGCGTCTTCAGCGGAATTGTGCCTTAATGAAATGAATAAAGCT
>CAJFJP010000129.1:2788-7450 GCA_904384255.1 Candidatus Timburyella stercoris | reverse complement strand
TTTAGCCAAATTTCTACCAATTCTTCTAAAGAAACCATATCTGAAGCCGGAGGGGCCGGCCTTGAAGACTTAATGTATTATATTAGCTCATTTGACAGCGGCAAAATTATTAATATTGACACTTCATCTGATAATTCCGGCCAAAAGCTTATATTTACTTTAGACCCTATAAGCGCTAAAGAAAATATTGAGGATACTATAGCTTCTCTCAACTATGAAGATATAAGAATGACTGCATATGCTGTTACAGCATACATTAGCAATGACGGATATCTTACAAGCGAAAGCATAAATGTAAGCTTTGATTATATTACAGATTATAAAGTATATACTGGTACTGTAACCACCTATACACAAATAAGCGATATAAATTCTAAAATATCAATAGATATCCCAGAGTGGCTGGAAAAATAATTAGTCCGAGGAGAAAGCATGAGCAATCGAAAACGCGGCCTGTCCATACCATGGAAATATGTAATACTCGCTTTGATTATACTTTTACAGCTGACATTTTTTATAGCGTGTATTGCCGTCTTATCAAACAAGTTTTTCTTTATTTATACAATATTGCAGGTACTTGGCATAATTATAGTTTTATTTATATTAAATAAGGGCGGTAATCCCAGCTTTAAGATTAATTGGATTATATTTATATTGTTACTGCCGCCGTTTGGCTCAATTTTTTATTTATTTTATGGTACTAATCTTCTGCTTATAAATAAAAAAAGAGCTTTTAAAAAAATTGACAGTCGCGTCAAGGCAGTTCTAAAGCCTGACATTTATAAATCGGATATATCCGGCATTACTTCCAATGATGCAAAGCGTCAGTCCAACTTTTTGCTTAATACAAGCGGTTACCCAGCCTACAGCGGCTGTAAGGCCGATTACTATTCACCAGGTGAAAAGGCTTTTCCCAGAATGCTTGCCGAGCTTGAAAAGGCAGAAAAATATATATTTATTGAATTTTTTATACTTGCTCAGGGCGAGATGTGGAATAAAATACATACCATTTTAAGAAAAAAGGCTCTTATGGGTATCGATGTTAGGATAATTTTTGATGATTTCGGCTCTATAAACAAGCAATATGCCGGATTTGTTAAAGGTCTGCGCTCAGAAGGAATCAAAGTGTCGGTATTTAACCCCATAAGGCCGTCAGTAGATTTATTTATGAATAACCGCAATCACCGCAAGATTGTGGTGGTTGACGGCAAAGTCGCAATGACGGGTGGAATTAATATTGCAGATGAATATGTCAATTATATCAGCCGGTTCGGTTATTGGATGGACTGCGCCGTATTTATTACCGGAGAAGCAGCTTTTAGCTTTACGGTAATGTTCCTTTCTATGTGGAGCTTTATTACTAAAAAGCAAATAGACTACAGTCTTTACCGGCCGCAATATGATTTAATTGAAGCAAACGACGGCGGATATGTTCAGCCTTACTGTGACGGTCCGCTTAATTCGCGTAACCCGGCCAAAGGCATTTATTTGAATATAATTAATAATGCCGACAAATATGTATATATTACCTCTCCATACCTAATATTAGATAACGAGATGATGTCCGCGCTGTGCATGGCCTCAGGAGCCGGAGTCGACGTCAGGATAATTACTCCTAAAATGTGGGATAAATGGTACGTGCATCCTGTTACACAGTCAAATTATGACGAGCTTATTAGAAATGGCATAAAGGTATATGAATATACCCCTGGATTTATACACTCTAAACTGTTTGTCTGCGATGACTGCATTGCCACTGTAGGCAGTGTAAATATGGATTACCGCAGTTTTTATTTTCATTTTGAGTGCGGAGTATGGATGTATAAAAACGATGTGGTATACTCAGTTCGCGACGATATATGTGAAATAATGTCACATTGCGAAGAAATTAAGCTTGATAAATGGCGCAAGAGGCCATTTATTATTAAGGCAAAGCAATTTGTATTAAAAATGTTTGCTCCCTTTTTATAATTGACATTTTTTTATTTTACTGTTATTATGATTATAGTTATAAACCGTCTGTACTTTATTCCAGCGTAATTGGTACAGATAAAATTGTCCGCTGGAGAAATGGAGATTTATATGAAAACTCGTGACGTATGTATTCTTGTATCTGTAATTCTCGCTGTTATTTCTATATCTGCTGCTGTGGCATACTTTGTTCACAGACTACTTGGCTCTAAAAAGGACTGCAATTATATTGAGTGCGACTGTGAGCCGGATTGTCTTTAATATTTTCTGTATATAGTTTAAAGGGCATTAACTTCGATTAATGTCCTTTTTGCTTTATTGAGACTTAATGAAATAGTATTAAGCTTGGCAAAGTTTAATTTATATAATACTTTTGACTAAAAGACATTAATACAATATGATCTTAAGCGGCAAAATGAGATTTAAGGGTTGTTTTCTATGAATGTAAAAGTAAAAATATCCATATTATCTGCTATAGTCGTTATAACTGTATTCGCAGTTTTATTTGCATCGTTCAGTTTAGGAATAATAAAGCTTAATAATCCATCAGAAAGCAAATACCCTGTACGAGGCGTCGATGTTTCAAGTTATCAGGGGGACATAAACTGGGATGTATTAACCGACCAGGGTATAAATTTTGCCTTTATAAAAGCAACCGAGGGCAGCGCATATAAAGATGCAAAATTTGACGAAAACTGGAAAAATGCTCAGCAGACGGATTTATATATCGGTGCATACCACTTTTTCAGCTACGATAGTTCAGGCAAAACGCAGGCTGAAAATTTTATATCGACTGTCACGCCTGCTGATAATATGCTGCCGCCGGTTATAGATATTGAATATTACGGTGAGTATAACAAGTCTCCCAAGAAGTCTGAAGAAGTCCAAAGTGAGCTCAGCGAGCTGCTCAATTTGCTCGAAGATCATTATAAGGCAAAGCCTATTATATATGCCACTATTAAATCCTACAATATGTATATTTCCGGCAATTTCAGCGACTATCCGATATGGATACGCAATGTATTTACATCACCAAAGCTTTCGGACGGCAACGACTGGCTTTTCTGGCAATATACCGATAGAGGCAGACTAAACGGCTACAATGGCGACGAAAAATTTATAGATTTGAATGTTTTTAACGGAAGTGCTGACGAGCTCAAAAATCTTTGCTTAAGAAGCCATATTGATTGAGTAATTATTAATTCGGCCATATTATTTTATTGATTTAATGGTTTCTATTTATAATTTACTATTTACTTACACTCGCCTTATCTAAAGAAATGCCTTGTAATATTACTATAAGTAGTATAATTAAAGTGGCATAATGCAACAACTATGTAAAATCTGCCGTATAGCCTGTAGCATAACCCGCGATTTATAATATTTTGAAATAAATCCATCATTTAAATCGGCGTCGTTTTTACCTGTGCAATCACATTTTCGATGCATGCTGCTGTCAATGAAATGAGCCGCACCTTTTCCTTTTGAAGCTATATTTCTATTTTCATTTACCTACTAGCCGACTATTTCTATACCATTTTATTGTTATGTAAACTATTTGCTATAAGAAAAAATTTCTAATTTTGCTTTGTTAGCTTTAACAATCGCTGCAGCTATAAAAATGGATGTTTCTTTGTTTAAACTTTAGCATAATTCTTATGGATGAAGTATTAAGTATAAATTTTAGCGCAACATTTTACTATAATCAAGTCCATCTATAGGAGATGGATGCTATACATACTACATAAATTGGCACATTAGGCAAGTATCTCAAGATGCACTGAATTTTCTTTCTCTTGCATCATTTATACTCCAGTTCGCAAGATGGCAATTATATCGGCTCTAACGCAACTTTCTGCCATATCAAAGCTGTCGTTAGTATCTCGCTTAGATCGCATGAATCTAAAGCTTTTTACTCTCCCTGACAGCTCTGTTGGATCTTATGTTAAAGAATAAAATTAAAAATCCGCCGGATATTACCGACGGATTTTTTGTTGTAAATTTAAATTTTATTACTTACGCTTTCTTGATACTGCAATCGCTACAACAGATGCCGCACATAAAACTGCGGCTGCTGCAACCAGCGTAACACTTGAACCAGTGCTTGGATTTGAAATCGAACTTGTGCCGGAACTTGCAGAAGAGCCAGTGCTTACAATCTGACTTGAAGAAGCAGCGGAGCTTCCAGACTGACCCTGAGATGAACTGCCAGCAGATGAAGATCCAGCATCATCAGTGCCAAGGAATTCAGCTATATACCCTTTGACCAGCATAAGATGCTCTGGTGTACCTGGATAGAAAGTAAATGGCACCGTTCCTACATAGTCCTTAAAATAGTCAAACTGCTCATAGAATCTATTGTAATATCCTGAATCATTTATCATACTGCCATCCAGCTCTATCTCTATCCCTATATTTGTAGAAGACGTCTTTGTCCCGCCAAATATTTCGCCAGTATCCGGATCTACAAACGCCTGCTTATCAAGCGATTCCTTAAGGAAGCCTATTTCATCAGTGGTATTCTGTCCAAAATAGATTTTTGGCTGTATTGTTATAGCATCAAATATATCGGTCTTGTTGGCAATATATCCTATTCTCTTATATGTTTCCCATCCAAATTGATCGGTTTCAATGCAATATGGAATCCATACCATGCTCTTGCCATAGCTGTGAATCTTATCAGATACATCA
>CAJFJP010000129.1:0-2727 GCA_904384255.1 Candidatus Timburyella stercoris | reverse complement strand
GATCATTATAGTCAAACTTTGTAAAGCCTGGATATGCGTCCTCATTGGCAAAATATATGCCCTTTATGTTGTTGTCCCATATATCGCTGCCGACCTTTTCCTTAAATGCGTCTATAACATATTCATTCCATATCGGTCCCTGTAAGTCCGACAGGGCATGCATGGCCGTTGCCGGCACAGAGAACCAAAGACGTACATCAGGGTTTACAGATACAAGACGCTGAGCAAATTCAACTGTTTCGTCCACATAGTCGTTGAGCGTATATTTTAACATAGCCATGTTGTTGTAAAGATCTCTGTATTCTTTCTTTGTGTTTTCAAGACTATATTCACTCGTCCACTCTATATCGTCAAGAGTTAACGAATCTATATCATCAAGCGATATTATTTCCTGCAAATCACCATTTTTGTCAACATAATAGTTCACATTTACAATGGGTATCATTATAAATTCATCTGTGACAGAGTTAAGCTCTTTCAACTGACCATCAGTAAAACGGGTATATTTACTTCCCGCATAGTCATTATGCCAATAATACAGCAAAACTCCCTGGCTGATATCAGTGTCTTCAAATGTTACTGCGGATACGCCAAACACAGATGCCATCGTCATAAGAATACATGCGCATATCAGTATACTTATTATCTTTTTCATAATTTCCCCCCGCTCAATAACTATGTATATAAAATTACACACGTTAATATTATAGCATTTCTTAATAATTGTCAATAACAATTAATGTCATTAACAACTAAATTTTATATTAAATAATTTGTCTATTTTTGTAGAATATAGCAGATTTGCCATCATATATTTTTAGTTTATTAATAATGAATTATCAGCCAATTTTCCTTAACTTTTACCTTCTTTCCCGATGTATCTTTTAAATTGAAGCAATTCAGCGGATATAGCCAAGAAAATCTTAAACACTCTTTGCTTGTGTATTTTTAAAACTTTCTTAACTTTATAAATTCACATTTATAAACATAAATTAAAAATAAAATCCTCCCTGCAATATTTGCAGAGAGGATTAAAAATCCGTATTTTAATTTAAACTAACTATACACATGCAATTAAAAAGACACATGCATATATTATCGCATGGCTTTAAACTACTATCCCAACATGCAAAATTCTTATTTTGTCGGTACAAAGCTTTTACCTAATTACGATTTTTCGTTTTTATACTTATTTTTTACTAATGATTTTTTGTCACTGCTTTATATGATACATTGCTGAAATAGCGGATTAAACCAAAAATGCTGATATATCCTTTCGCATCCGACGGCTTGGCTTTCCGTTACTATAGCCCAGGGCTACAATTCCCATAAGTTCCAGGCTATCGTTGCTTATTTTTGCTAAGCTTTTTACACTGCCGGCTTTCGGCAATATTTCACCTATCCAGCAGCTGCCTATGTTAAGCGAGTGGGCGCACAGAATTATGTTCTGAATGGCGGCGCCGCATGACTGCACATCCTTAACATAGTCATATGAGCGGCTCTTGTCCAGAAAGACTAAAATAAAGCACGGAGCCGTCCTCATCCAGCTTTCATATATTGATAAAGCGGCAATATTATTTATCACATTTTTATCCGATATTACTTTAAATCTCCAAGGCTGCCCATTTTTCCCGGATGGTGCGCATACCGCTGCTTTTAATATTTTGTCTATTATTTTACAGCTGATTCTTTTGTCTTTATACTTTCTTATACTGCGTCTGGTTTCTATACATTTTAAAGTCTTCATTAGTGCTGCCCTCTCTTATTATGCATTACTGATGTAATATAAGATTTATGCTTATGCTGTATCTGCATTCAATATTCGAACTAAAACATCATTTATATTTACATGCTGTTCTTTTATATATAAAACATTTAACGATTATTTTCTCTATGCTTTTACTCTGCATGCTCAATGTCTTCGGATGCCGGATGTTCGGTAAACTCAGCATCAAAAGCATCCTCTTGCTGAGATTTAACTACATTTAAAAAATCATCTGCTGTTTTTATTTCCTCAGAAGATAATTTTTCTACCGGCCATGAAAAGCCGAATTTTTCTTCCAAGTCAATAACTATTTCAATAAAGCCTATTGAATCCAATTCCTTCTCTTCGAGCGGTAAATCCATTTCATCTTCTAAAAGCGGATTTACTAAATGTTCGTTTATTATTTTTACAACGCTTTCTTTATAATTGCTTTCCATATTATTCCTCCTTTAACTTTTCAGCTCTTCTTACGCTGATTTTTTGCATTTTTGATACAGAAGTCTTATATATTTTCTTTTCTTGTAAAAAAGCGCTCATACTTCCCAAGCTTTGATGACATCGCCTTATTAAGCCTTAACATGCATATTATTCTCTCTGCCTCATCGCTTTTGCCTCCGGACAGTTCAAATTCTATCTCGCGGTCAAATATTCCCAAATAATAATTGCTGTCAAAAACGGCTTTTATTCCATCAGTTATGGTGTATATCCTCCTCCAAGTCGTAAGAGAGCCCTGCAGCTTATAGCTGTCGTCATCTTTTATAAATTCATTGTTAGGCAAAGATATAATTTCTGATTTAAGACTGTCAATTTTAAAAGCTTCTTCCTCTGATGTAAAAAGGCCATTATCTAATGCTATGCGGCGTTTAAGCTGAAGGAGCAGACTCTCTTCTGTCTGTCTTATCCGCAGGGTAATATTATTATGAAAAAGAGAGCCTAAATCTGTGTCATAATAATAGTTAATA
>CAJFJP010000128.1 GCA_904384255.1 Candidatus Timburyella stercoris | reverse complement strand
CTCGCTGGAGCGAAAGATAGCATCCCTTTGCCGTAAGGCTGCAAGGGAGATAGTAGAGAACCCAAGCAAAAAGCAGATTGTAAAAATAGATACCAAAAATCTTCCGCAGTTTTTGGGTCGCCACCGCTACCGGCTTGAGTATATATCTCAAACGGACGAGGTTGGTGTAGTAAACGGCCTTGCGTGGACGCGTGTCGGCGGCGAGATTATGCAGATTGAGGCGGCGGTGCTGGATGGCACAGGCAAAGTTGTACTTACAGGCTCGCTCGGCAATGTGATGAAGGAGTCGGCGCAGGCGGCGATAAGCTATATAAGGAGCATAAGCAAATCTCTTGGTATTGACGGAAGCTTTTATAAGGATAAGGACATACATATCCATGCGACAGAAGGAGCGGTGCCAAAAGATGGTCCGTCTGCCGGCGTTACGATAGCGACGGCTGTAGTTTCGGCACTTACCGGCAGA
This sequence comes from Candidatus Timburyella stercoris, assembly GCA_904384255.1. Lineage (GTDB taxonomy): Bacteria > Bacillota > Clostridia > Oscillospirales > Acutalibacteraceae > Timburyella > Timburyella stercoris. The sequence continues at coordinate 4,237 of CAJFJP010000128.1, read as the reverse complement.
CCGGTGCGAAGAGATGTCGCAATGACAGGCGAGATAACCATACGCGGCCGAGTGCTTCCAATAGGCGGACTTAGAGAGAAAACTATGGCGGCATATAAATCCGGGATAAAAACGGTTATAATACCTGAAGAGAATATAAAGGATTTGGAAGAGATTGATGATAAGGTAAAATCATCACTTAAAATAGTCCCTGTCACAAGCGCTGACGCTGTTTTTGACATAGCACTTAAGCTCGCTTTGCAAAGTGAAGAGGTATCACATATGCAGCCAGCGCTCAAAACTAAGATTACGGCGGCGTCATCGCGGAGATAACATATAATTTTATATTGTTTAATAATGTTACTACCAATTATGCCGAAGAGCTGATCTTGTCTGATAAGTATTGTAAGAAATAAACATGGACAAATATATGTATCTGTTCGATAGGCTGAAATATATTTTGGAAAAGCAGCGCGTCTTTGTTTATTTAATTTATCTCTATGTTCAGCGCCGGAGTCTGAGCATAAATTTAATCTGCTACGGCACTGATTTACAAAGCTATTTTAATTAAATGTGTAAGTAGAAATACAGTCAAAATTTTAGTATGGTGAAATCATGGAAGTAAATTTTCAGACAGCTTATTTTGAGACGGCTTATGGCAGTGCAAAGCAACTGCCAGCATCCAGCATACCTGAGATAATATTCTGCGGTCGTTCAAATGTGGGCAAATCGTCACTTATGAATAAAATACTGAACCGGAAATCATTGGCAAAAGTAAGTTCATCTCCGGGCAAGACCGCGACGGTGAACTTTTATCGCATTGGCGATATACGTCTCGTCGACCTTCCGGGATATGGTTATGCTAAAATATCGGTCAGTGAAAAGCAGCGCTTTGCGGATTTAATGGAAGGCTATTTCAGCCAGCCGCGCAATATTCCGCTGGCTGTACAGCTGATTGACATGCGCCATCCGCCCACCAAGGACGATGTTAATATGCTTAATTTATATTTAGAGCTTAACATGAATTTTATTATTGCACTTACAAAATCCGACAAATTAAAGCCGATGGCGCGCAAAGCGCGGCTTGAAGAGCTTGAGAATGAGCTGAGCTTTCTTTCTGGCGACACTGTAAAAATACCATTTTCGTCTGTTACCGGCGAGGGCGCTGAAGAAATAAAGAAAGAAATATTAAAAGCGTGCGGATTATAATTACGTCTGATAATTTTGTCGCATAATGCAGAGAAGCATATATTAGCTTTTCGGCGTATGCAATCTTAGTAAAAGCTGTGGTCAATGCTAACATCTTGATTAATTACGAGGCAATGCATATTTATTTAAAACAGGAGGATATGTATGATTTTTAACAAATATATAACAGTAAATGAGGAAGGGCATCTTTGCATTGAGGGATGTGATACGACAAAACTGGCAAAAGAGTACGGCACACCGCTCTATGTGATGAGTGAGACTACTATACGCGACAATTGCCGCATGTTTACTAAGGCTTTCGAGGGCTACAGCGGTGGCGGAATGCCGCTGTTTGCGAGCAAATCTTTTATATGCCTTGAAATGTGTCGTATAGCGGCGCAGGAGGGACTAGGTCTTGACGTTGTTTCCGGCGGCGAGCTTTTTACAGCAATTAAAGCGGGCTTTCCGATGGACAGAGTATATTTCCACGGCAATAACAAGACGGAGCAGGAGCTTAAAATGGCGCTGCTTAACGATGTACACTGTATTGTTTTGGACAATATAGACGAGCTTAATATGCTCTCGGCAATAGCGTCGGCAGAGGGGAAAAAAGCGAGGGTATCGTTTAGAATAAAGCCGGGTGTCGATGCACATACACATGAGTTTATACGCACAGGGCAGATAGATTCCAAATTCGGCTTCGCGCTGGAAACAGGTGAAGCATTTGAGGCGGTAAAAACGGCGCTTAGCTGCGATAACATAGAAATAATCGGTTTTCATTGCCATATAGGCTCACAGATTTTTGACACGGCTCCGTTTGAGCTTGCAGCCGAAAAAATGCTGAACTTTATACATGAGGTCAACTCGAAGTTTGCAATAGATGTAAAGGTGCTCAATCTTGGCGGCGGCTTTGCAATAAAGTATACCGAGAGCGACCCTGATTTTATATATGACAGCTTTGTGAAAAAGATACTGAATAAAATTGAGCGGTACTGCGACGAAAATGGTATGATTTGTCCTCAGGTGCTTATAGAGCCCGGCCGCTCAATAACCGGCGCTGCAGGCATAACCCTTTATACGGTTGGTGCAGTGAAAAATATACCGGGCATACGAAACTATGTGTCGATAGACGGCGGTATGTGCGATAATCCGCGCTATATTCTTTATAAGGCCGATTACACCGCCTGTGTGGCATCAAAAGCAGATAAACCTAAGGACTTTGAAGCGACAATAGCCGGGCGCTGCTGCGAAACAGGGGATCTTATACAGGAAAATACGATGATACAGCAGCCAAATCACGGTGATATTTTAGCGGTGTTTTCTACCGGCGCATACAATTTCAGTATGGCAATGACATATAATCGTCTGCCGCGGCCGGCGGTCGTTATGGTGAATAAGGGAACGTCCCGCGTAATTGTAGAACGCCAGACGTATATGCAGCTAATAGAAAACGATATCTAATATATGATTAGACACAGTCATAACCACTGTTTAAGCTGGAGACTTGTACAAGCCATAAAAGAGCTTTATATCGGCCAACACTCTAGGAATATTAAACTATCCGTCTTCTGTATCACCTGCACGACAGACAATAAACGGGTTATTCCCGTTTTAGCGGCCGATTTTTATCGCTATGTAAAGCTATCGTCTCTTTCTCGCTTTGCCCGATACGAAGCTAAAGCGCTTTTTACTTTCCCAGGCAGGGCTTTGGAATTTTATATCGCTAAAGCAAATAACAAAAATCACGCGTTAAATGTGTCCTGGAGTTGGATGTTTTTGGCAAGCATATCAAAACAAACTGAATAATAAGCCCAACAACTGAACTATTTTTACAGGCCGATTTAGAAGCGGCCTGTTTTTTGTATCTTGGAATTTTTTCTGCTATAAACGTCTCAAATATATACTCTTATTACTGTATAAAAAATAACTGTTTCTTCTTTATGTTCATATTAAATTCGTCTCACGAAATGAAAAAATTTATCAATCAATTACAATAAAGCAATCAGACCTTGTTGTAAAAGAAAGCCGAGATGTAATATAGCCCAAAACTGCCTGCGAACATTAAATTTTAATGATGGGCAGCTACTGTTTGTCTTAACAGCGGCTGCCCGTTTATATGCCGTAAGGCAGTGGTGCAGGTAAATACAAATTGTCGCGTTAGAATGCTTGCAGGTAATATGCAATTAATATACTAACTTAATGTCATATTATCTTGTGGCCCTAAATTTATGCCATACATTTTTATATATGATTGAAATTAATTGCCAATACAGGTAATATCAGCAGCTAAAACAAGCGTTTATCTCGCTTAAGCACTGCTTCTCGTCAAGATCCGGCACAAGTATCGATATCTCGGTTTCGGAAGTAGTTATAAGGCGGACATCGCCGGATGCGCGGGCTACAGCAGTAAATACTCTTGAAGCAAAGCCGTGCCCATTTCTCATTTCTTCAGACATCACAATAATTTTGCTATTTGAACTGCTTACAGACGAAGAAAGAGACGGACATTCTTCCTTTATATGGCTTAAGCAGCCCAGCGCTTTTGCAAGCTCACTGTCGTCAAAAGTAAATGCAATAGAGGTGTATTTTCCGCGCGGCGGAGTTTGGCTTATCATGTCTATGTTAATGGCTTCATCTGAAAACTTGTCAAATACCAAAGATATAAAACCTGCATCTGATGGTACATTGTCTAAAATAAGCATAGATATATTTGATTTTACAGAAATATTGATATTATCCATTTTTTCACCTCTTATTCAAATCATTAATCATTTTAGCTTCGACTAATAATATAGAGAAAAGCAATGTCTTAATTATCTTTTGCTGCATTCAGTATAGCAGAGCAGTCTCGCCTGAAAATATCGATAATAAGTTACGAGTTGGAAATAACGTCTGACATATCATAAAGTCCGTTTGTTTTATCTTTTATGAAAAGAGCGGCACGTACGGCACCAACAGCAAAAATTTCTTTTGAGCGTGCCGAATGAGATATGGTTATTACCTCATCACGGCCGGCAAAAATCACATCATGCTCGCCGACTATTGTGCCACCGCGTATAGAATGCATACC
>CAJFJP010000127.1 GCA_904384255.1 Candidatus Timburyella stercoris | reverse complement strand
TTTGCAATCAAAAAAAGCCTAATAGCTTCTGTGGAACTTTGCGCCCATGAGTATGAATACACAAATCATATAGTTGCTCTTTATATTTCCTATGTTCAACGTCCATACGGTTTTATCCCGTATGGGCGTTATCTGTTTTGCCCCCTGTCTGGGAAGAAAAGGGGGTGATTGAATTGAAAGATATGGAACAATACCGGGAACATATCGAGCACACATTCAATGGTTTTTGCAAGACAGTGCTTTATCATGCTGCGCTCGACGCTTATGGCAAAATAAAGAGAAAGCAGCAACACGAAGGATCTTTTGAGTATCTCAAAGAAATAGACTTTGAGCCTTATTGCACAGATGAATACTTTGTCATTCAAGATGTGCCTACGGTATTTATTGTTCGAGGAAAAAAGGTGATTGTGGAAAATGAAGCGTTGGCAATCGCTTTGCTCCGCCTGACGGAAAAGCGGCGGGAAATTTTACTTTTGCGTTTTTACTTGGGTTATAACGACGCGGAAATCGGCAGAATGTTCGGACGTTGCAGAAGTACAATCAACCGCAGGAAGCATATCGCCCTGCGCTTACTGCGAAAGGAAATGGAGGAGTTACAAAATGAGGAATAGCAAACACAAATTACTGCCCTATGAAGTAATAGAAAAAGCGGTCGCCGGAGAGCCGGAAGCTGTGCACAAAGTAGACCGGCATTATACCGGCTATATCAAATATCTATCCTTTTTTCAAGGGCGCTATAACGACTACCTGCAAGAGCAGTTGGAAGCACATCTAATAGGAGCATTATTCAGGTTTCGCTTTGCTATTGAGCAGACAAGAGGTCGCAACCGGATAAACCGCTTGCGACCTCGATTGACTATGGAATGTTACGCAGTAGAACGAAATAAAGCCTTATACCACGCGGCTTTGCACAGGCGATAAATGTATAGGGAATGATTTTATACTCATACCTTCAAAAATGGCGTTCTATCGCGTAACAAAAAAACAAAGGTGAGTAAGAAGCAAATTGTTTCTTACTCACCTTTGTTGCACCCCTGTATGGCAGATACCCTATTTTAGTTGGCTGTTGATACTGTTTTATGAGTAGCTACCATTTGGGCAGTTTTTTTATTTTTACGTCCTTTTTTGGAAAAACTGACAAATTTAAGAAAATTTCCTGTTTCACCAACAATTGTTGGTATACTTCCTTGCGTAATATATCCTCTTTAATAAACCGTCTGGCTTTCTCTGTCTTCTTAGCTCCTAAATCCAAGCTAAAAACCGTTAGTGAATTTACTTCACTAACGGTTTTTTCTTTTAATTATACAACATACACAGTACATATATTTTATATATGAGTTTTATTCACTATCTATTAGAGCCGCCTGCGGTCACATTTTTGCCAATAAACGTGAACAACAATCACTGCTTTATTGCCTAATTATTGATGTGAATAGTGATCACTTTATGGTTTATCGCCTGTCGCTTATGTGAGCATCTGTCACTTTTCAGCATTGCCTATCATCAGCATAAATAACGGTCGCAATATCATTACATAATTTAATGTAATCAAAAATCACATTAATACTATCTTTAATTAATGTGAATATCAGTCACTTTATCATTATCTTCCAATTAATGTGAATAATAATCACATTAATGTTATTTACTACTTAATGTGAACAACAGTCACGCAAATGCAATACCCGCCGTACAATCAAGCTGCGTAAATTTTAAACTATCTCACCATTGGGCGCATGTCCACGCCGCGGCCGAGCAGATACTCCTTAAGCTCCTCTACGCTGTAATTCCGCGGCAGACGCGTAGAATACAGCATAGAGCTTATTATTCCCGCCGTTGCCTCTGTCTTTGTAAATACGTCATATAAATGCTCCGGCTTGCCGGCGCCGCCCGACGCTATTACCGGTATTTTTACCGCATTGCATATCTTGCCGGTAATGTCAAGGTCATACCCGCCGTGAGTACCGTCGTTGTCTATGCTGTTGACGACTATCTCGCCGGCGCCGAGCGCCTCGCCGCGCTTTGCCCACTCCACAGCGTCCATGCCGGTGAATACCCGCGCGCCGTCTATTGCTATCTCGTACCCGCTCGGTATCTTCTCCGACACGCCGACGTTTTTCACCTGCATGCTGAGCACTATGCACTGCGAGCCGAAAGCCTTTGCGCCCTCGTTTATTATGTCCGGGTTTCTCACCGCCATTGAATCGACGCTTATTTTCTCTGCGCCCGCCTTAAGCACGCTGTACATATCGGAAATTGTCTTTATTCCGCCGCCTACTGTAAATGGGATAAACACCAGTCCTGCAACTCTTTTTACCATTTCAAGGTCTATGCTTCTCTTTTCAGCGCTCGCCTTTATATCATAAAAGACTATTTCGTCTATCTGCATGTCATAGACCTTCTCAGCGACTATTTCCACCCGCTCAATATCTATATTATTCTGAAATTTACTGGCCTTTGTGACCATATTATTTATAACATCAAAGCAGGCGATAAGCCTTTTTGTCAGCATTTACTTTTCCCCCAAATCCGCAAAATTCTTGAGCAGCTGCAAGCCCGCCGTGCCGCTCTTCTCTATATGAAACTGCGAGGCGTATATGTTGCCGGATGACACCATAGACACAAACTCGCCGTTATAATCGGTCACGGCCATTATTATGCCGTCATCCTCCGGTACGACATAGTAGCTGTTTACAAAATAAAAATAGTTTCCGCTTTTACTGCCCTTATTAACGGCATTTGACTGCTTCCAGTCCACTCTGTTCCAGCCTATCTGCGGTACGCGCACTTTAGATTTATCAAACTGCTTTACCTGTCCCTTAAACCAGCCGAGGCAGTCGGTATCGTCCTCCTCGCTGTGCTCGAACAGCACCTGAAGGCCGACGCATATGCCCAAAAACGGGACTTTTTTATCCAGCACAAGCTCGCTCAGCTTGTCGATTATGCCAAGCTCGCTTAAAGAATCCATAGTGGCCTTTGCCGAACCCACGCCGGGCAGTATTATTCCGCTCGCAGACTCAAGTCCGGCAATATCGGAGACAAGCCGGCTTTCTATATTCATTTTTTTGCAGGCGTTTTCCACACTGGTAGAATTGCCCGCCTTATAATCTATTATAGCTATCATTGCGCATCCTCCCACGCTTAATAGTTTATAATACCCCGGCGGCAAAGTCAACTTTAATGTCTTAATCCGCCCCATTAAAATAAGGACAATGCTTTTAAATTGACAAAGCCATCACGCACGTTTTTTTACGCTTGTTGTGGCTTGGCAAAGTATAAGACTTATTAAAAAACAAAAATCCCGCCGTTTAGGCAGGAAAAGTTATGTATTTAAACATCTGTAAAGATGACTATTTTTACCATGAAATGGCTCAATCCTCCAAAAATTTATTGAGCATTTCCTCCGATGTACGCTGATACTGCGTTATTTTTCTGGTATATTCCTCAGACATATATTTAGACGTAAGCAAAAAATTTGCCGTCGCTATATTATTGGCCACAGGAATATCATACAAAACCGACACGCGCAGCAGCGCTTTTACATCAGGATCATGAGGCTGTGCCTCCAGCGGGTCCCAGAAAAAAACCATAAAGTCTATTGCGCCTTCGACTATTCGCGAACCTATCTGCTGATCGCCGCCAAGCGGTCCGCTTTTATACTCTCTCACCGGCAGGCCCGTCTTCATCGCCAGAAGCCTTGCCGTCGTGCCGGTGCCGCATAAAAAGTGATTTTTAAGTATATCACGATTTTCATACACCCAGTCGACCATTTCACGTTTTTTACTGTCGTGCGCTATAAGTGCTATTTGCTTCTGTTTTCCCATTTTTACTGTTATATATTCACTCTCTATCTCTCTCACCTCCTATTTTTTTATATTATACGATATATAATCTTTTATTTCAATCACATATTATTACATTAATCTGTAAAATTGATGTAAACATATCATTGCAAAATTGAATAGTTGATTTTACCTCTACACATATTTAAAATTTTGCTTTATACAATAATAAGCTCAAGTTAATCTTGACTATTTACTGCTGACATGTTATAATTCAACATGCTGTTTTTGGTGGATATAGCCCAGTTGGTTAGAGCGCCAGGTTGTGGCCCTGGAGGCCGTCGGTTCGAGTCCGATTATCCACCCCACCAGGCTGAGGCTGGACGCACGTTTGCGTTCGGGCTCAGTTTTTATTTTACTCCATCATCTGCGGCGTTAATCTTGTATTTAATCTTTCCACAGATTATTTTTTCTTCTCTATTGAGATCCGAAAGTTTAAGTGCGCAATTCACGTTCGAGATTTTTCCATTGACTATTTAGCTACGACGAAAAAATAACTTTTAACATCATTTTTCCTATATCCGAGACTAAATTCCATCTGTTTTTTCTTTCGCAGTCTATGGCTGTATCTTTTTTAAAATGATTTATATTCGTTATTTTTGCATTTGATGTTTATTTTGTAATTGCAAAATCAGTTGCTTAGTATTATAATGTATTTGTTCAAAATTGGAGGCATAGCTCAGCTGGTTAGAGCGCTGCGTTCACATCGCAGAGGTCGCGGGTTCGAGTCCCTCTGTCTCCACCATCAAGAGGCAATAAAAAAGATATTGCCGGAGAAAACCCCGATTATATCGGGGTTTTCATATATATAACCATTGGTTTTAAGCTTACAAAATCATAGATGTAAAACCGGATTTTCCCATTGTGTATGGACATGAACTC
>CAJFJP010000126.1 GCA_904384255.1 Candidatus Timburyella stercoris | reverse complement strand
TCATAGGCATTGATACCGATATACCCTTTTTTGTCCGGGTAAATGATAAAAGCATCAGTAGGGTACTTGTTGCGATAGGCTTTTAGAATTTCAGATCGGCGATAGTAGACCGGATCGCCACAGCCGGAAAGATCGGGTACCGTAGGAACGACTACAATCGTTTGACTGGCCTCGTTCCAGCCGACAATTAAATTTCCAATTTTTGTTTTACTTCCATGAACAAATCCATAATTAAAGCGGCTCACATCCTCAGTATATCCGAAAATTAGCCTATAATTGTCTCCACCTTCAACGACTTGGTTAAATAGAACACGCATTTTTTTAGCATTTGCATTGCTCTTTTCCATATCAATTTTCGGTCCCTTAAACAACTTGCTGAAAAAGCCCATACCTTTTCCTCCTAAATATGTATTTTTGAAAGTGAATGGCGATCAATCTATTCCTCTGACAAAACACATTCCATCTCCGCCAGACTCAGGCCGCGGATCAATATGTAGTCATCTCTTGTTTCTAAAATGTATGGCTGTAACCGTTGCAAAGCTTCGTGGTACTCTAAAAAGCCGAGGTTTTCATCTTTTGTCAAGCTAAAAAAAGTCAGCGCCCACAGCGAAACCGTTTCTCCCTCAATCTTGTATAGCTTTTCTGGTGCTACTGGCAGGATGGTATCCACAGTTTCCGAAAAGGCAAAGCTAATCATTAAACCGTTGTTTTCCAATTCAAATACATGAGGTTTGGCTTCATAAGCTTGCGACCATATATCGTCATGATCTACCTCACCAGAATTGTCCGCTCCCATTTCAAATAACAAGTGCTGATGAACAACGGCATTTCCTTTTTCAATATATTGAATGGACTCGGCTCCGCCAAACACCAAGGCCGGAGCAAAGAAAAAAATCTCATTTTCTGCAAGACCGCCATGTTTAGCATATGCCTCTTGGAATAAGTCCACTCGCAAAAATTCTTCTGCAAAGTTTTCAGCAGGAAGGATACGCTCAAAAAAATCCGAAAAACTGGTAGAAAAGCTGCCCGACCTGCGGTAGTGAATATCAAGCAGACAAATATCGTCGGCTGTTTCAGATAGTTTGCGGTAAATAAAAAGTGTTCCAAATCCAGTCATCAAAATTGGAAAACAATCTTCCTGCTCGCCCAGCCAAAGTGTGAGAGTGTCAATATAATTCGTAGGATCTATAATTTTTAGTAATCCTCCGCCATAATTTCCAAAACCATATTTCTGCCAAAAATCAAGGAGTTCTGTTGGCAGTTTTCCTTGAAATTGTTCCAACATTTCAGCGGTTGGTTTTCGCAAGTCATTACCTGGTGGATATTTGCTTAAAAATAGGTCAAATACTTTCATTGCGCGTTCTCCTTTACTTAATTTTCGTTACCATAACTATAAAATAAAAACAAATAATAAAAATCGTTTTTATTTTGAGTAAAGTAAAATCCGTCTGAATATAACATCGTAACACAATATTCGGACGGATTTACCTATTCCCATCATTAAAGATCTTGGGAGCTGTTTTCAGTTTCTCCAAGACATCAACAATCGCATCAAGTTGAAAATCAACCGTTTCATCAGCGATATCGGGAACAAACAAGGGGAGAGTATCTGGAAGTGCTCTGCGTATAACCATCGCTGTCAGACTTAAATTGGTAAAAAGATTGATCCGTTTTGCATCTGCCTTTATCCCAAAACATTCTAGAATGTTTCCAAAAAGCTGGTGTTGCTTTTGACGGAACATTTGATAACTTTCCTTTGACAGCCGTTTAAAAATAAGCTGCTGTTCTTCGATTGTTAAAACAGCAATTCCATTTTTCTCCCCATAGCAACAATCATGGAGAAATTTTTTCACAGCGTCGCGCCAGGATAAAGCAGGATCAGACATCAGCTTTTGAAGATACTCAATGATTTTAGGTTGTTGCCAGTATAGCGTTTCAAGCACCAGATCTTCTTTCGTTGAGAAAAAGGAATAGAAGAACGTTCGTGAAATACCAACTTTTTTATATACCTGCTCTACAGTCGTGTGTTGTATGCCTTGTTTTGCCATCAGTTCAAGCCCTGCTTTAACAAGCTGCACTCTAATACTTTGTTTATCCTCATCAGAATAGGCAACCTTTGGCACTTTATCACCTCATTATAATAAAAACAAATTTTAAATTTTGTCTTTATTTTATCACATTCAATAAAATAACACAAGAGCGAAATATCACAGATCTAATCAATTATTCTTATCGCTGATACTTCCTGAAACAAGACATTTTCAAAAGAGGGGCAAGTGCGGTTGCGTCCATACTTGCACCTTTTTCAAACTGATGTTTTAAATGTATGCCGGGCCTGTGACTTCCTACTCCTACGGCGATTTTTGTGGAGTATGGTATCAAGAATTTTTTCCGTCCTATGTTTGTAAACAAATATCATGGCGTATGATAATATAAGATACTGTATCTTAATAAAAATGCCGTTTTGCAGACCTGTTCTTTAATGATATTTAACATAAATGTGCATAATTGTGATTACAAAAGCAAAAAAGTATGTATATAACGCTGAAAATGGGGATTTGTTTTTGTTATAAATTGAATAATTACTAATTTTGGTTTATAATGATATCGATTAAGGCTTAATGGCTTTATTGTACATCGATATGGCTTTCATAAATAGATGATGGGAAAAGGCCAAAAAAACGAAAGGGGATAAAATATGTCAGCACTTACATCAAACAAAACAATTCTCGCGTATGTAGAAGAGATGAAAGCGCTTGTCAATCCTGATAATGTGATGTGGATTGACGGCAGCGAGGAACAGCTTGACGCCCTCCGCGCAGAGGCTGTTTCGACCGGCGAAATGATTAAGCTCAATCAGGAAAAGCTTCCGGGATGCTATCTCCACCGCACAGCTGTAAACGATGTTGCCCGCGTTGAGGGACGTACCTTTATTTGCTGTGAAAAGGAAGAGGACGCAGGTCCTACAAATAACTGGATGGATCCTAAAAAGGCATATGATATGCTTTATGATATAGCTAAGAACAGCTATAAGGGTCGCACAATGTACATTATACCTTATTCAATGGGCCCGGTAGGATCTCCGCTGGCTAAGGCTGGTATTGAGATAACCGACTCTATATATGTTGTTCTCAACATGGCTATAATGACAAGGGTAGGCAAGAAGGTTCTTGATGTACTCGGCGATTCAAACGACTGGGTACGCGGACTGCACTGCAAGTGCGATATTGATGAAGAGAAGCGTTATATCTGCCACTTCCCGCAGGACAACACAATTATATCTGTTAACTCTGGTTACGGCGGAAACGTTCTGCTCGGTAAAAAGTGCTTTGCTCTGCGCATAGCTTCTTACCAGGGCAAGAACGAGGGCTGGATGGCTGAGCATATGCTCATACTCGGTCTTGAAAATCCGAAGGGCGAAGTTAAATATATAGCTGCTGCCTTCCCGTCAGCCTGTGGCAAGACAAACCTTGCTATGCTTATTCCTCCGGAGGGATACAGGAACAAGGGCTATAAAGTTTGGTGCGTAGGCGACGATATAGCCTGGATGCGCAAGGGCCCGGATGGACGTCTGTGGGCTATAAATCCGGAAAACGGCTTCTTTGGCGTTGCTCCCGGCACAAATATGAAGTCCAATCCTAATGCTCTTATTTCCACTCAGAAGAACACAATATTTACAAACGTTGTTCAGAATCTTGACGACAACACAGTGTGGTGGGAAGGTCTTGACAAGAACCCGCCGAAGAATGCTCTTAACTGGAAGGGCGAGAAGTGGGACAGCGAAAGTGGAGAAAAGGGTGCTCATCCAAACAGCCGCTTTACTGCTCCGGCCGTTAACTGCCCATGCATAAGCTCTGAGTTTGAGAGCCTTACAGGCGTGCCAATATCAGCTATAGTATTTGGCGGACGCCGCGCTAAGACTGCTCCGTTGGTATATCAGTCAAGAGATTTTGTAAACGGTGTATTCGTAGGTTCAATAATGGCGTCTGAGACGACTGCTGCCGCTACCGGCGCTGTTGGCGTTGTACGTCGTGACCCGATGGCCATGCTTCCGTTCTGTGGTTATAACATGGGCGACTATTTCGCACACTGGATTGAGATGGGCGAAATGCTTGGCGACAAGGCTCCGAAAATATTCAATGTCAACTGGTTCCGTACCGACGACGAAGGCCACTTCATCTGGCCGGGCTTTGGCGATAACATGCGTGTCCTCAACTGGATTATCGACCGCTGCGAGGGCAAGGTAGACGCTAAGGAAACAGCTATCGGTTATGTTCCAAATGTTGACGACATCGACATAGAGGGTCTTGACCTCACTAAGGATCAGCTTGCCGGCATCCTTGAGGTTGATAAGGACTTGTGGATGAAAGAAACCGATGGCATTGAGGAATTCTATGCTAAGTTCGGCGATAAGCTTCCTAAGGCTCTTAGGAATGAGCTTAACGGTCTTAAGGAAAGGCTTGCAAAATAATTATATAGGATGACTTAAAAACAGGCAGCGCAATGCTGCCTGTTTTTTTATCATAACAAATATCCACAGACAAATCCGGCGGATAGTTTTAGCTTTGAGAAAACCATACCGCTTTATTTTCGACATTATGCATAGCAAGTTTCGGCCAAGTAGATTTGCACTAAAATTAGAAATTATAATTTTTAAGCAAAAGCATATAGACAAAGCCGACGGTTAATCACACTGTCCGATATATACTTTCACTTGTTTGTGAGCAGTATTTAAAGCAGAAAAAGAAAG
>CAJFJP010000125.1 GCA_904384255.1 Candidatus Timburyella stercoris | reverse complement strand
TTGGATATGTTCCCGTATACCGATAGTGCCAAAAGCGAAGTGGATATGTTTCCGAGAACGGACGTACTCAAATGACATTCATTCTGTCCTCTCAAGCCATGTGGAGACAATTGCACTTTTGTACAGGGAAGGGTATGGCAGATGAAAGAATGTCTATGCCGAATAAGGCAAAGAACAGGACAATTACTTTATTAGAAAAAGAAAAACTTGCCGATGCGGAAATCTTTCTATTAAAGAAAACTCTATGTGGCAGCACTACTTTTCCATAAATAATTTGCCGGAGATTAAGTGGAAAGTGAGCGAATAGTGTTAGTGAAAAAAACGTCAAAAAATGATAGCTAAAGTTATTCCTATATCCATTTGCAAGCTTTTATTTCCGGCAGGCTTATTATATGAGTAAGCGTATGGGAGAAAATTTATGCTGAATTACATATCAAAAGAGCTGATTGACAAGGGCTGGTCTGGGGACCAAAAATACTGCATTACCGATGAAAATGGGACGCGCTGTCTTTTACGCATTTCCGATGCTGCAAGCTATGACAGAAAAAAGTTTGAATTCATCATGATGAAGCGGGCGGCATCCTTAAAAATACCTATTTGTCTGCCAATTAAGTTCGGTACTTGCAAAGAAGGTGTCTATTCAGTCCAAAGCTGGATTGACGGTGAAGATGCCGAGCAGTCTATATCCGGCTGTTCTGAAACGGAGCAATATGCCTATGGTCTCGAAGCCGGCCGCATTCTGCGCAAAATCCATTCCATACTGGCCTCTGCCGCTCAAGAGGACTGGGATAAACGATTTAATCGGAAAATGGACTAATAAAATTAAAAATACAGAGAGTGTCCTATTAAATATGAAAAAGGACAGGCTTTTATCAACTATATAAATGCAAATCGTTATTATACTTGAAGGCAGGCCGCAGACATACCAACACGGCGGCTATCATATTGGGAATATGATAATCGGCAATTACGGCAAACTCTATATAATAGATTTAGACCGCAGTGATTTTGGTGACACTTGGGAGGAATTTAATCGTATTGTATGGTGCGTCCAGAAGTCTTATCTTTTTGCATCCGGAATGGTGAACGGATATTTTGACGGAAATGTACCGATGAAATTTTGGAAGCTGCTTGCTCTTTATATTTCGAGCAATATGCTCTCATCTGTATACTGGGCAATTCCTTTCGGGCAGGATGAAGTGAATGCCATGCTAAATCAGGCTGAAGAAGTGCTGTCATGGTACGACGATATGCAGCGGTTTGTACTGCCATGGTACATTAATGCGCTTTGATAAATCAGATATTTGGAAAGCTTCACTTTGAGCCGTGAAAAAGCAGGAATACTGTGTGAATATTCTGTGAAAGATTATATTAAGTTTATAGTGCGGGAGTCTAAGCTATATGTTGCTTAGCTTAATTATATTTTTCTCAGGTGGAATTGTAAAATGCCAATGGAAGAAAGCTTAATTTATGAAATTTTATCTGCAGTAGAAGAAATACCGGAGGGAAAGGTGGCGTCTTACGGCCAAATAGCGCGGCTGATTGGAAGAGAGAAAAATGCCAGACTTGTCGGCAAGGTGTTGAGCATGGCGTATCTATATGGCAGTTATCCATGCCATCGCGTAGTAAATCATGCAGGACGTACTGCACCGGGATGGAAAGAGCAGCGCTGCCTGCTGGAAAGTGAAGGAGTAAAATTTAAGTCAAACGGATGCGTCGATATGAAAAAATATCAGTGGAAAATTTGATATGGAACAATTATAATGCCTTGAAGGTTTAATGAAAAATTAAGGTAAAATAACATTCTGTTATTTGATTTTATACTGAAAAAATATATAAACGTCTTTAAGCGCTGTTTTATAACTGCATAATTATTAAAATGCTGTGTTTTCGTGCTGAAAAATATTTTTAATCTGTTAAGATAAAAGCTTATTCGAATGGATTAGTATTTTTAAATAGATATAAATTAATGAAATTTAATATGGAGGAAAAACAAATGGATAATAATTTTAGCATAGAAGAAGTAAAAGAGAGAATGAAAAGCGGAAAGCTATATTTTTGCGACGACGAGCGTCTGCTTGACGAGCAGATTAAGCGGCTCGACAAAGTGTTTGAGTATAATCATCTAAAGCCAAGCGAAGAAATCAAAAAGCAAAAGCTATTAAAAGAGATGTTTGCCGAAATAGGCGAGGGATGCCATATAGAAACTCCGTTTTACGCGAGCTGGGGCGGAAAGTATGTGCATTTCGGCAGTAATGTATATGCGAACTTTAATTTGACAATGATTGACGATTGCGAAATATATGTAGGTGATAACACTATGTTTGGTCCCAATGTAACATTAGCAGTAGCGGGGCATCCGGTACACCCTGAGCTGAGAAAAAAGGCGGCTCAATACAATCTTCCAATAAGGATAGGAAATAATGTATGGATTGGTGCAAACAGTGTAATTTTGCCCGGAATAAGCATAGGAGATAATTCTGTAATTGGCGCCGGAAGCATTGTGACAAAGGATATACCGTCAAATGTGGTAGCAGTAGGTAATCCTTGTAAAGTAATGCGTGAGATAACCCACCGCGATATGGAATATTATTATAAGGATATGAAAATTGATGTATAAAATTTGGATTTAATTGAGTTTATCGAAACTTTTATTCGATTGTAAATAGATTATATTGGCTAAACTGTTTGTGCTTTACCATTTCTATATTTTTTTAAGTTGAAATTTTATTAGACAATCATTTTCCTAATTGACTTGTCCGGGCATTTAGCTTAAAAGAAGAAATATAAAAGCCCCTCCTGATATATGGACGGGGCTTTTATATTTAATAAAATAAGCATTAAAATAATTAAAAATCAGTAATATCTCTGCTGTAGTCGACATTGTCAAGACCAAATCCGAAGAGGGAATAGAAGTCGTCGCGATATCCCTTTATGTCAGTAATTTCTTCAATATTATCAGAAGATACAATACTCCAGACATCCTTGAGTCTGTTTTGAATATCATCGGCCATTTCGAGATCGTCCATTCTTATGCGGCCAAATTCATCTGTAGGCACGTCCTTAACACTTGAGCTGTCATAAATACGATGGAAGAGGCGGTTCATCTGCATAATGCAGTCCTCATGCGTACCATTTTCCTTCATAAGCTTATAAAGTATTGATATATAAAGCGGCACTACCGGAATAGCTGCAGATGACTGAGTAACCAGCGCCTTGTTAACAGATATATACGCCTTGCCGCCGATATCGGAAAGCAGCTTATCAATTTCACGCGCCTTTTCCTCCAAGTCAATTTTTGCACGGCCTATTGTACCGTCTTTATATACGGCGTGAGTAAGCTCCGGTCCGATGTATGAATAAGCAAGCGTAACGGCATTTTCCGCAATAAGGTCGTTTTCTTTAAGCGCGTTTATCCACATGAGCCAGTCCTCGCCTCCCATTACCTTTACCGTAGCTGCAATTTCATCATCTGTAGCGGGGTCAATAGAGACAGAAGAAACCTTGCCTGTGTGGAAATCCACGCTTTTTTCAGAATATGGATTGCCTATAGGCTTGAGCACCGAAGAATAAACCTCACCGGTTTGCGGATCGGTACGCTTCGGAGCCGCAACACTATATACTATCATGTCGAGCTTTTTGCCCGGCATTGTGTTTTTTATAGCTTCAATGGTCTGAGCCTTCATATCGTCAGAAAAAGCGTCGCCGTTAAGGCTGTCAAACGGGATATCGTACTTTGCAGCATATTTCTCAAATGCTGCATTGTTGTACCAGCCCGCCGACGCCGTCCTTCTGCCGGACGATGGGCGTTCATATGCAACGCCGACAGTAGCGGCTCCAAAAGCGAACGCCGCCGTAATGCGTGATGCAAGGCCATACCCCGTTGAAGAGCCTATGACAAGCACATTTTTAGGCCCGTTGTCGGCGATGCTCTTATGAGAAAGAGAATATTCAACCGCCCGCCGTACATTTTCCTCACATCCGTCAGGGTGTGCCGTTATACATATAAATCCCTTTACCTTTGGCTCTATAACCATTAAAACATCTCCCTTTATTTTTTGCTTTTAAAAGTAAAACAAAGCTTATATACTGCTGTTTCAAAGCCTAAGCTATAATGTATGCGGTATCAGAATAACCAATATTTATTGGCTCTTATTTTGATGTGTCAGGATTACCGCTTTTATCAGTTATTGTTTCCTTAAGCGACGCCACTAAGCCAGCAATGCCCTGAATTTCTGACGGTATGATAATTTTAGTGGCCTTGCCGTCGGCAGCTTTTGCAAAAGCGTCAAGACTTTTAAGAGTAAGCACATTCTGCTTTGGACTAGCTTCATTAAGCATAATAATACCATCGGCGACAGCGCGCTGCACCGTTTCAATAGCCTGTGCCTCACCTTCGGCCTCGCGGATTTTAGCTTCTTTAACAGCGTCGGCTTTTAAAATTGCCGCCTGCTTTTCGGCTTCTGCCTCAAGTATCATAGATTCTTTCTCGCCCTCGGCAACTAATATCCTGCTCTTTTTCTCGCCTTCCGCCCTTAAAATAGCTTCACGACGCTCACGCTCAGCTTTCATCTGCTTTTCCATAGCATCCTGAATTTCGCGCGGAGGAAGAATATTTTTCAACTCAACGCGGTTGACCTTAATACCCCATGAATCGGTGGCCTCGTCAAGTATAACTCTGATTTTAGCGTTTATGGTATCGCGCGATGTGAGGGTATGGTCAAGCTCCATTTCACCTATGATGTTGCGCAG
>CAJFJP010000124.1 GCA_904384255.1 Candidatus Timburyella stercoris | reverse complement strand
TACAATATACATAGAGGCGGCTCGTCACCGCGGCGAACCGCTTGATCATGTATTGCTTTCCGGCCCTCCTGGACTTGGAAAAACAACTCTGGCAGGAGTAATAGCCAATGAAATGGGTGTAAATCTGCGCGTTACCTCCGGCCCGGCTATTGAAAAGCAGGGAGACTTGGCGGCGCTGCTCAGTAATCTTAACGAGGGCGATATTTTATTTATAGATGAAATTCACCGACTGCGCCGCAGCATAGAAGAGGTGCTTTATCCTGCGATGGAGGACTTTGCGCTGGACATAATAATAGGCAAGGGTCCGTCGGCACGTTCTATACGGCTGGATTTGCCAAAATTTACGCTTGTTGGCGCTACTACGCGTTCGGGCCAGCTTACGGCGCCGCTGCGCGACAGATTTGGCGTACTGCTCCGGCTGGAGCTTTATTCTCCGCAGGAGCTTGCAACTATCGTAACGCGGTCGGCTGGCATACTCAAGATAGATATAGACGAAAACGGCGCGCTGGAGATAGCTTCGCGTTCGCGCGGTACGCCTCGAATTGCCAACCGGCTGTTAAAGCGCGTGCGCGATGTTGCACAGGTAAAGCACGACGGCAGGATAACAGAGGAAGTGGCCAAGCAGGCGCTTGACAGATTCGAGATAGATGAAATAGGGCTTGACGATTTTGACAGGCGCATGCTGAAAACAGCAATAGTGAGCTTTGGCGGCGGTCCGGTTGGTCTGGAAACGCTGGCGGCGGCTGTCGGTGAGGAAGCCGTCACCATAGAAGATGTTTATGAACCGTACCTTATGCAAATAGGCTTTCTGACTCGGACAAGCAGGGGCAGATGCGTAACTCCGGCGGCTTACAGGCACTTAGGACTTGATGTGCCGGGCCAGCAGTCCTTTGAATGATATAAGGTTTTTTGCAGTCCGCTGTATTAATTGCTCGATGAGCTATATATATTTCTTCAGGACATATTAACATAAAATTGCAAAGCTTGTCTAAGTGATTTTTCGACACCTTTTTACAATGTTAATTATTTGCATTAGCACGTTGTAATGGCTTAACTATTAAATTTCAGTTGTTAATACAGCATTTTGCGGAATTTACAGGGGTTTACGCTCTCATACTTGCCGCCGGCACACTGATTTTAAAAGCTAATACTCGGCGCTAAGCTTTTTTAAAATAGATGAAAGCTTTATATCTACCGGCGCTTGAGTTTACATAAAATTTATGCAGGCAATGTGTGGATTTTGCCTGTTTTCGTATTACGGCTTAATAAACATCCGGCTTAAGACAGTTAGATTAAAGTTTTAATCTGACTGCCGCAGTTTTTAATCCGGCAGTAAAGTCAGATTAAAATTTACAGTGAGTATACATTTTAAATGGGAAAATTGTATAAACTTTAGAGGTGCATAATGAAAACGGCAGATAAATGGGTTGATTATGAGCTGCTCGACGCTACGGACGGCGAACGTCTTGAGCGTTGGGGAGATATTATACTCATACGTCCCGACCCACAGGTAATATGGCGCAGCGGCCGCAAATCACCGCTGTGGGAAAGAGCGCACGCAAGATATATACGCTCATCCAAGGGCGGCGGTGCGTGGGAGATGTATAAAAAGGTTCCGGAGGTTTGGAGCATATCGTACGGCAAACTGAAGTTTAATTTAAAGCCGATGGGTTTTAAGCATACGGGCCTTTTTCCTGAACAGGCGGTCAATTGGGATATGTATACAGAACTGCTGTCTGCCATGAATGGGGCAAAGGTGCTCAATTTATTTGCCTATACCGGCGGAGCTACGCTTGCCTGCCTTTCTGCCGGCGCGGCCGTCACACATGTCGATGCGTCTAAGGGCATGGTGGCATGGGCGTCGGACAACGCCGCTTCAAGCGGGCTTAAATCGGCGCCGGTGCGCTGGATTGTTGACGACTGCGTCAAATTTGTCCAGCGCGAGATACGCCGTGGTAACTCCTACGACGGAATAATAATGGACCCTCCGTCATATGGCAGAGGTCCCGGCGGCGAGGTGTGGAAGCTGGAGGATAAAATATATGACCTTATATCCGACACTGTTAAGCTTCTTAAAGATAAGTCGTTTTTAGTGATAAATTCCTATACTGCCGGCCTGTCGCCGGCGGTTATGGACTACATGCTTAATGAGACGGCTGCCGCATCTAAGGGCGGCTGCTGTGAATCTTATGAGCTGGGACTTAGAGTGACGGAGAGCGGATGTTCTCTTCCCTGCGGTGCGACGTCGGTTTGGTGCAATATTTAAAGCTAAACAACTTAAGACCGGCGAAGTACATATTCTCAATTAGACAAAGGATTTCTATGCTGGTGTCTCTAATGGCGCTGCGGCATATGCGCCGGACAATGTCGCTTCAAGCGGTTTAAGCCGGAGTCTGTGCGCTGGATTGTCGGCGGCTTGTAAAATTTATCCGGCATTCCAAGGGGTAATCTCAATTAATACTTGGGGGACAGAATGGAAAATATTATAGAGATAAAGAATGTATCGTTTAAATACTCTTCGGAGGAAGAAACGGAAAATTATGTATTAAACGATTTAAGTCTGAATATAGAAAAAGGTTCTTTTACAGCGGTCTTAGGACATAACGGCTCCGGCAAATCTACTCTTGCCAAGCTTATAAACGGCCTTCTTAAGCCGGACAGCGGCAGTGTAGAGGTACTCGGCATGTCCACATTGGATGAGAAAAAGGAAATGGAGATACGCCGCAATGTAGGGCTTGTGTTCCAAAATCCGGACAATCAGTTAGTGGCGACAATAGTGGAGGAGGACGTCGCCTTCGGGCCTGAAAACTTGGGTCTGCCTTCAGACGAAATCCGGCGCAGGGTAGACGACGCACTAAAAAAGGTAGACATGTACGATTACCGCAGTCATGCGCCGCACAAGCTGTCGGGCGGGCAGAAGCAGCGCGTGGCGATAGCAGGCATAATAGCGATGGAGCCGCAGTGCATTGTATTGGACGAGCCGACGGCCATGCTCGACCCCAAGGGACGAGACGAGGTAATGGACGCCATAGTAAGCCTTAATAAAAATTCCGGCATAACCATAGTGCTTATAACGCATTTTATGGACGAAGCCGTTAAAGCCGACCGCGTAGTTGTAATGGACGCCGGCAATATTATAATGGACGATGTACCGAGAAAAGTTTTTTCACGCGTAAGTGAGCTTAAAGCGATAGGGCTTGACGTTCCGCAGGCGACGGAGCTTGCGTATAGGATGAACGCCGCCGGGTATAAAATGCCAAGCGATATACTTACAGAAGAAGAATTTATAAAAGAATTTATTAAAAAATATGCGTAAAGGTTTGGAGTGAGCGATTTGCCGCTTATAGAGACAAAGGACTTGTCTTATGTTTATTCCGAGGGCACGCCGTATGAGAAAAGGGCGCTTAACGGTGTAAGCATTAATATAGAAGAGGGAAAGATTACTGCTGTAATAGGCCACACCGGTTCCGGAAAATCCACGCTTATGCAGCAGCTGAACGGACTTATAAAGCCAACGGGCGGCAAGATATATTTTGACGGCCGCGATATATGGGAAAATCCGAAAGAGATAAGGCAGCTGCGTTTTAAAGTGGGACTTGTGTTCCAATATCCGGAATATCAACTGTTTGACGAGACGGTGGGCGGCGACATAGCCTTTGGGCCAAAGAACATGGGGCTGGATGAAAAGGAAATCACGCGCCGCGTAAGATTTGCATCCGAGATGGTAAGCCTTGATGAAAATCTGCTGAATAAATCACCGTTTGAGCTTTCGGGCGGCGAAAAGCGCCGCGCCGCAATAGCCGGCGTAATAGCCATGATGCCGCGTGTCATTGTGTTGGACGAGCCAACGGCAGGACTTGACCCGAGGGGGCGCGACGAGATACTCAGCCGCCTCTTGGAATATAAAAAAATGACCGATACTACGATGGTCATAGTGTCGCACAGTATGGAAGACGTGGCTTATATGGCGGACAGCGTACTGGTTATGAACAGGGGCAGCCTTATGATGCACGGCAGCGTAAGCGAGGTGTTCTCCCGAGCGGATGAGCTTAAAAGCGTCGGCCTAAACGTTCCGGATGTGACGAAGATATTTATGGGATTAAAATCCGCCGGCGTGAGAATAAGGGACGATATATTTACCGTAAAAGACGGCGCAGATGAAATAAAGAGATATATAGAAGCCAAAGTCAGATAATAAGCCTTTGCGTTCATTTTTCCGGGAAAATTAGAAAGAATTGCTGTATAGTATAAAAAACATGCGGCTTATAAATTCGTAGTACTTCCCATCCGCAAAGATCTTTGCAGATAATGTCGGATATGCGATGAAATGTTGTGCTTCTGCAATGCTTAATCTGGCATGTATACGATAAAAATAAGGTTGTGCAAAAATTTGGATTGCCGCCTTTAGATGCAAATTATTAGATGAAACATTAAAGCAAACCGAAAGGCTGATTTGTTGAATGCTAAACGATATAACCATAGGACAGTATTTTCCGGCAAAATCGGTAATACACCGAATGGACGCGAGGATAAAAATATTGCTGCTTATAGCAGTGCTTGTCATGACGTTTGTGGCATCAAACGCGGCGTCGATGATGCTGATGGTAGTACTTGTCATGACGGCTATAATTCTATCAAGAGTGCCGCTTAAAATCTATTTTAGGACAATAAAAAAGATATGGGTGCTGATATTGCTGACAGCGGTGCTGAATATTCTTTATGTCGACGGCGAAGCGATATTTGAGTGGGGAGTAATAGAGATAACCAAGGAAGGCATTGTCCGCTCGGTTTATATGGCGATAAGGATAATATTGCTGATAATATCGAGCGCAGCGCT
>CAJFJP010000123.1 GCA_904384255.1 Candidatus Timburyella stercoris | reverse complement strand
TACCCCGGTATTGTTATGCTCTCGCCGCTTTTTACAGCCGCGGCAAGCTTGGACATATTATCGCCGGTCACTTCAGAAAGCAGATTTTTCACTTTGTTGACGTCGCCCTTCAGCGCTGCACCTGCCTGCTTGAAGTTAAGAGTGAGATAATAATCTCTTAAGCTGTCAAAATTATCGAGCTTTTCAATTTTCTTTATATTAAGCTCATCTTTAATAGTATCAATATAATCACCATAAGCACTCTCATCTGCGCCGGCAAGATACATAACAGAGAGCGGCTGCTTTACCTTTATCTGCTTTTCATTGCGAAGCTTAAGCGCCAACGCTATAATTTTCCTTACGGTATCAGCTTTTGCCATGCAGTCCTCATCTATGCTGCCGGCCACAGGGAATGATGAAAGATGAACTGATTCCTCAACATTTTTATCATATTTTGAAATACAGTTAAGCCAGATAAATTCGCACATAAACGGAGTTATAGGCGCCATCACCTGCGTCATTATCTTAAGAGCCGAGAAAAGCGACTTATAAGCCGAAAGCTTGTCAGCGTCCATCTCCGACTTCCAGAAACGACGGCGGTTTATGCGTATATACCAGTTGGATACGTCGTCTACACACTGCTCAAACTCGCGTATAACATCCGGAGTGTCATACTCCTCATAAGCTTTATGAGTTATCTCGACAAAGCGGTTTATGCGGCTTTCCAGCCATTTATCCGTTATATCCGTCTTTTCATACTCTTTTGACAAATCCGGATTATCTATCATCGCATATGTCATAAAGAAGACATATATGTTGAACAGTCCAAGCAGTTTGCGGCGCGCCTCTTCACAGAGATTAAATCCAAAGCGGACGTCGTTTGTAGGAGAAGCAGAATCATACAAATAGCGTATGGCGTCGGCGCCCACCTTTTCGGCAGCTTCGTCGAACTTTATCATATACCCCGTTTTTGAGAATTTTGTGCCGTCCTCTTTAACAACACTGCTGTAAGCAAGCACTCTCTCATACGGCGCACGGCCGGTGAGCGTTACGCTCATAAGCAGCAGCGAATAGAACCACAGCCTTACCTGCTCGCGCATCTCGGTTACCCACTCTGCCGGGAAGTATTTCTGCCAATATTCCTTATCCTTAAAATACTTAAGTGTAGAGAAAGGCACTATACCGGCGTCCAGCCACACGTCGCCGACCTCAGATATCCTGGAAACCTCAGCGCCGCAGTGCGGGCATTTAATCTTTACACTGTCTATCCACGGACGGTGCAGTTCAGGAAGTTCATCTACGCCCTCGCCGCCAAGCTCTTTAAGCTCTTCTTTAGAGCCGACCACCGTAGTATGGCCGCATTCACTGCAGGTGTAAAATGGCAGCGGCAGGCCGTAAAAACGTCTGCGCGAAATATTCCAGTCGCCCATGTTGTTGAGCCAGTCCTCCATGCGCTTGCCTATATATTCCGGCTCCCACTTAACTTTTGCCGCTTCTGCCAGCAGCTGCGGACGCACTTCATCCGTCTTTATATACCCCTCGCTTGCCAGTCTGAAAAGCACTTCTGTCTTACAGCGCCAGCACACAGGATAGCTGTGGGTAAACTCCATAGTTTTAAACAGCTTGCCCTGTTCGTCGAGCTTTTCAAATACCTCGTTTGCGACCTCGCTCGCTTTTTTGCCGGACATAAAATCAAAACCGTCCATAAATATGCCGCTTTCGTCTATAGGGCATATTTTAGCAAGGCCGAGGCGCTCGCCCAAATCAAAGTCTTCAGCACCGCAGCCGGGGGCTATATGCACAACGCCGCTGCCGTCATCAGCCGTGACATCCTCCCATGGCACTACCTTATGAACTATATCTTTCTGTGCGTCGAGATATGGGAAAAATGTTTCATACTCAAGTCCGACAAGCTCGCTGCCCTTGAATGAGGTAAGCACTTCCCTGTCAACATCTATAAATCTCAGGGCATGCTTCGCAAGCACCAGCTTGCGGTCAGAGCCGGCGTATTTTATCATGACATAGTCGAGGTCTGGATTAACAGCCAGTGCAACGTTTGAAGAAAGCGTCCACGGCGTCGTCGTCCAGACGAGTATGTCAAAGTCTTTATCCTTTACAAACGCCTTTACAAACACTGATGTGTGCGTTACTTCCTTATGCGAGCCGGACATTTCATGCTCGGACAAAGACGTGCCGCAGCGCGGGCACCACGGCATAGGACGCTGCTTGGTAGTAATCCAGCCGCGCTCGTTGCACACCTTTAAAAAGTGCCATATACCCTCAATATTTTCGTCTGTATGCGTGTAATAGGAGTTGTCCCAGTCCATCCACTGGCCGAGCCTTTTCGACTGGTCGCGTATAATGCCGGAATATTTCTTAATGCGCTCTACGCACTTTCTGGTGAAGTTGGCCATTCCATAATTTTCAATATCCTTTTTGTCTTTAAAGCCAAGTTCCTTTTCCACCTCGACTTCTACCCACAGTCCCTGGGTGTCAAAGCCGTTGCGGTAATGGCAGGTATGCCCCGTCATAGCCTTATAGCGCAGGAAAGTATCTTTTATGCCTCTTCCCCATGCATGATGAACGCCCATCGGATTATTGGCTGTAATCGGTCCGTCAATAAAGCGGAAAGGCTTGCCATCCTTATTTTTCTCCATCAATTTTTTGAATATTTCGTTCTTTTCCCACCAGTCAAGTATATCCTTCTCTACTGCATCTATCGAAAAGCTGAGGATATTTTTATCAGGCATTTTAAAACCTCCAGATTTTTATAAATTAATGCGCGCAAAACCCCGTGTGCAACAAGATTTTGCCGTAAAATCGGCCTATAGAATCATGCACCGAAAACTCTTTAAATATTAACACGTTTAAAGGCGCTGTGTCAATAGCTAAGGGGGATATCTTCCCTGTTTATAAGACTTAACTTCCATAATATAGATATATTTGTAAAAAATTCGCTTTTTTATTTTTATATATTATATTTCGACATATTAAGATAAATTAAAATGATAAAATTATTATAACAATCTCACTATTTTGGGGGAAGATTTAATGAATAATAAAATTGATAGTACAGAGCAGAAAACAAATGACGAGCTTTTGAATTCTATTAATAAAGACGAATTTGAGTTGCGCGAAAGGCGGCTTAAGCTGGTTTATAAAATACTTTACATATTTGCAATATCGTGGGGAGTAATATTTTTAAATGCTGTTAAATATATTGATAAAAATCCTGTTGAAATAAAAAGCTCCATTCCGCTATTCTGCTTTTTACTATCATTTTTAAGTACAGGAATAATATCTATACTTTCATATGCATTTCGTGAATTAAAATGTATGAAGATAAATTCTAAAAATATTTATAAAGATAAACAAGATGCTGATACATTATTTGTACGTATTTGGCAGGGAATATCTTTGTCTATATTCTTTTCTCTATATTTTTTTATTCTGAGTATTTTTTTCTATTCTTTTATATCTAATTTTTATACTATAGGAATTGTACTTTTTTTAACATTACCGGGTAAATTAATAGTGTGGTTTATAATTGAAAAGAAAAGTTGTAAATGGGCTTTTTTTATTAATACTTTTGTTAATACAATATCCGCTTATTTAATATTCACACTTGCGTTTACAGCCACACTAACAGTATAATATTTACATAATAAAAATTACCGGAGGTATATAATATGGGTGAGCTTACAAGACTTCCAAACATAGGCAAAGAAATTGAACGCCAGCTCAATGAAGTCGGAATATATACAGAAAATGAATTGAAATCGGTAGGCGCTGAGTCAGCATGGCTTAAGATAAAGCAAATGGACGCATCTGCCTGCATACATAGACTGCTGTGTTTAGAAGGCGCTGTAGAGGGCATTAAAAAAACGCTTATTTCTGATAATAGAAAAGCTGAACTTAAGAACTTTTATAATGAACATAAAAATTACAACAAAACCTGATATCATATGATGTGTTGTCTATATGGTAAATACAATAATTGTTCCGACAAAATACATTTGTCTATTAACAAATATATTTTTTGTAGTATCAAACGAAATAGAAGACATTAACCTCCGGCAGTATCAGTGTAAAATTGCATATATTATAAAAATTTAGCATCGGCTTATATAAATGTGAATGATGGTAAATTTTCATATAAATGGATATAAATTAGAACAGCCCTTCACTGTCAATTCTGCTGTCTGTTTGCTTACCTTTTTGCTAAAGAGCTGTCTTTACTTTTAAAATCCTGCTGTCAAATTATTATCTGTCTTCAGCGTGGGTCGGAAGTTTTATTGACTTAAATTAATATTAATTTATATGAAAAAGGTACGACCGACCGCCGTACCTTTTTTATTAAATATATTAGAGATATAAGAATTGTAAAGATTATTACTCGCCGTAATATGCTTTCTTGTATATTTCCTTGATTTCCGAAACGAGCGGATATCTTGGGTTGGCGTTTGTGCACTGGTCCTCATGCGCATTTTCTGACAACTCGTCGAGCTTTGAGAGAAATACTGCCTCATCTATACCATATTCCTTTATAGACATTGGCATATTCATTTCTTTCATCATTCCGCGTATTGCTTCGATAAGATTATTTACGCTCTCTTCCGTTGTCTTGCCGGGTACGCCGAGGAAACGTGCAATCTTTGCATATTTCTCATCAGCAATAAACTTCTCATATTTCGGGAATATTGTGAACTTGCTCGGCTTTGACGCATTGTAAGCTATAACATACGGCAGAAGTATAGCATTTGCTCTACCGTGAGGTATGTGGAACTCACCGCCTAATTTATGCGCCATTGAATGGTTAAGACCTAAGAATGCATTTGTAAATGCCATACCGGCGATGCAGGATGCATTGTGCATCTTCTCGCGTGCCACCTTATCCCCTTCGCTGTAGGAACGTATGAGATAATTA